>JAIVVP010000165.1:0-4629 GCA_049189775.1 Gemmatimonadota bacterium
GCACCGCGATTTCCCCGTTATGATTGGCATGACCCTGCTCATGGGATATATGGTTTTTATCCGTGGCGCCGGTAAATTTGATCGGGCTGAAGGGGTCACATTACTTCTCTGCTTCATCGCTTACCAATATTGGCTGTTTAGCGGTTAGAATGAAGCCATGAACAAGAAACATAGCAAACAGGAACACGAAAAATTACTTACGCTCGGACGTGCAGTCATCGCCACCGAGACCGAGGCACTGAAAAAACTCAATGAGCGCATCGATGAAAATTTTGTCCAGGCCTGTCTGTACATGCTCGACTGCAAGGGCAGGGTGGTTGTCCTCGGCATGGGCAAGTCCGGACACATCGGTAATAAAATTGCAGCAACCCTGGCCAGCACCGGAACCCCCGCTTTTTTTGTCCATCCAGGCGAAGCGAGTCACGGTGATCTCGGCATGATCAAGGATGATGATGTTGTGATTGCGCTATCTAATTCAGGTGAGACCGATGAAATTATGACTTTATTGCCCGTCATTAAACGCCTTGGCGTGCCGCTGATTACAATGACAGGAAATAAGGACTCATCCCTGGCAAAAACAGCTTCAGTCAATATTGATGTCGGTGTGGAGCAGGAGGCATGTCCTCTCGGCCTGGCACCGACCGCCAGTACCACAGCTGCACTTGCCATGGGCGATGCCCTGGCGATTGCCCTGCTCGAAGCCCGCGGTTTTGGTGCGGAAGATTTCGCTATTGCACACCCTGGAGGCATGTTGGGTCGGCGTTTGTTATTGCATGTGAGTGACATCATGCATACCGGCAAGGAATTACCTGCGGTACTGGAAACCACCTTGCTTAGCGAAGCCCTGTTGATCATGACGCAGATGGGGCTTGGCTCAACCGCCATTGTGGATAAGGAGAATTTTGTGCTTGGTATATTTACTGATGGAGATCTCAGGCGAGCTCTGGATGATGATATTGATATCCATAAAGCAAGTATTGATGAAGTAATGACACGTAATTGTAAAACCATTAGCAAGGATTGCCTGGCCGCAGAAGCGCTGGCCATTATGGAAGATTCCCGCATCAACGCACTGCCCGTCATCGACAAGGAAAATAAATTGATTGGTTTATTAAATATGCATGATCTGCTGAGAGCAAGGGTCGTTTAAATATGTTTAAAACACTGGATAAAGACATTCTGAACCGGGCCGAACAAATTGAACTGGCCATCTTCGATGTCGATGGTGTACTCACCAATGGTGGACTGATCCTGGGCGAAAACGGCAATGAATATAAAGCCTTCCACTCTCGCGATGGACTGGGTCTGGTCATGCTGCGTGATTCTGGTTGCCAGATTGCTGTTATCTCAGGGCGCACATCAAACATTGTTTCCGAGCGTATGGCTGCACTCGGTATTAAGTCTGTCTACCAGGGTCAAAACGATAAAGGCAAGGCGCTCGAAGACTTGCTCGACAAATTAAATATAGATGCACAGGCAACGGCCTATGTCGGTGATGACTTTATTGATTTACCTGCAATGCGTCGTGTCGGCCTCGCCATAGCAGTTGCTGATGCACACCCTCTGGTCATCGAACATGCGCACTGGATCACCAAAGGCAAGGGTGGGCATGGCGCAGCCAGAGAAGTTTGTGAATTAATTATGCACGCGAGAGGAACACTTGATTCGCAGATTCAACAATTTCTTGATGACTGAAATCAGTTACGCAAACTTTCGTGTTTCCAGTATGCCTGGTTAGTCCATGACATCGTTACGTTGGAAAATAGCCATTATATTAAGCGTGCTTGCCATTGGCAGCGCCTGGCTGCTGAACCGTTTATCTGAAACCGGGTCTACTGAAGTATCTGTATTACGGCATGATCCTGATAATTACATGTATGACCTGACAACATTGACCATGAATCAGGATGGTTCTCCAAAAAATAAACTTTATGCAGACTACATGGCGCATTATCCAGATGACAATACAATAGAGCTCATCAACCCGAAGCTGGAGATATTTCGAGTTGATGAACCGCCAACCACAATTACTGCGGAGAAAGGATGGGTTACCGAAGATAATGAGGTTATCCTGCTAAGTGGAAAGACAAGATTAATACAGTTAGATAATAACGGTGTTAGACAACTCGAGATTATTACCAGTGATGTCCGCGTTCTCATGGATCAGGAATATGCAGAAACGGATAAACCAGCAATAATCTTTGGAAAAAAAATTACCATAAAAGCAACCGGCATGAACGCCTACCTGGGCGAAAACAGACTAGAGCTACTTAACAATGTATACACAAAAATTCTACCCTAAATATTTCTATACTGGAAAGTCCACCATCTTACGCAGCATAGTATTTGCCAGCATGGTGTTTGCCTGGGCAGGCCTGTTCTTTAATGTCAGTGCCTGGGCCTTATCAACAGACAAGGACCAGCCAATAGAAATAGAAGCAAACAGTGCTGATCTTGATGACGAAAAGGGCGTGACCATCTATCGTGGTAACGTCATATTGACCCAGGGCAGTGTTCGTATGACTGGCGATACTATGACTGTTTATTTCAAGGGCGACGAGCTGGATACCCTGATCATGGAAGGGCAACCGGCACGATATAAACAACTTCCAGATGGCAGCAAAATCTATGACGAGGCAGAAGCGCTGAGAATGGAATATTATGAACTTAAAAATATGATCATTCTTATCGACAAGGCCTCATTCAAACAGGAAGGCCTGAGCTTCAGCGGTAACCGGATTGAATATGACACTGAGCACAGCAGGGTCAAGGCCAGGGGCAGCGTCAAACAACAAACTGGCTCAAGTTCTTCCGGCTCAAGTGGTGAGCGCGTCAAGATTATTCTCAAACCCAGAAAGAAGAAAGAATAATAGTTTATGAGCGTTCTATCGGTCAGGCATCTCAGCAAATCATATCGCTCCCGACAGGTTGTTAAAGATGTAAGCCTGACTGTCCATGGCGGTGAAATTGTCGGCTTGCTGGGACCCAATGGCGCAGGCAAGACTACCAGCTTTCACATGATCGTTGGTCTGATTCAATCCGACGATGGCACAATCCAGATCAACAAACGTGAGATCAGTGACTTGCCCATGGATCAGCGTTCACACCTGGGTCTTGGCTACCTGCCACAGGAAGCCTCCATCTTTCGCAAGCTGACCGTTGAAGAAAATATTATGGCCATTTTGCAAACCCGACCGAACCTCAGCGAGAAAAAGGCCAAACAACGGCTTGAAAACCTGTTGCGAGAATTTCATATCACGCACCTGCGTGATCATATTGGTACAAGTCTCTCTGGTGGTGAGCGCCGACGCGTGGAGATCGCCCGATCTCTGGCTACCGAGCCGCACTTTCTTTTGCTTGATGAACCCTTTGCCGGTATTGATCCTATCTCTGTCAGTGATATTCAAAGAATCACCCGCTACCTCAGTCAACACGGTATCGGGATCCTGATCACCGACCACAGTGTGCGAGAGACATTATCCAGCTGCGATCGGGCCTATATAGTCAATGATGGGCGCATTATTGCCGAAGGAACCCCGGACGAAATACTTCAAAATGAGCAAGTCAGAGACGTCTATCTGGGAGAAAATTTTAGTTTGTAGCTCTCCCTGATCTTCGCTCTAATATTACGCTTGCACTATGTGCTGCAATATTTGTTCCAATTTTCCTGCAAAGCATTTTTTTAGGTTAAACTCAGTGTATGAAAGCCTCGCTGCAACTAAAAATTGGTCAAAGCCTGACCATGACACCACAGTTACAACAGGCAATTCGCCTGTTGCAACTATCGAGCATGGAATTACAGGTCGAGATACAGGAGGCCCTGGAATCCAACATGATGCTGGAAACAGCGGAAGAGGCTTCCGCAGAAAATAGTGATGCCGAAAAACCAGAAGGTAACAACCCCGAAGAAAATAACCCGGAAGAAAATCTCTTAGACACAACACAGGAGATGGGCTCTGCGGCAGAACTGGAGAATATTCCAGATGAACTGGCTGTTGATAGTGTCTGGGAAGATACCTATGAAAGTAGTATCAATGAGTCCAGTACCAACACCTCCCAAAGTTATGATAGCTCTCAGTTTAGTTTCGAAAATCAGAATACTCATGACGAAACGCTGGGAGAACACCTGCTCTGGCAATTAAACCTTACGCCCATAAGTGACACCGACCGGGTTATTGCCACCACAATCATCGATGCGCTGGATGACGATGGCTATTTAAACTCTGATCTCACAGAGTTACATTCCTCTTTAAACAAGGAAATCGATGGCGAAAGCACGGAAGATGAAGAGTCGGAAATTGGGCTCGATGAAATAGAAGCTGTATTACATATGATTCAGGCAATGGAGCCAACCGGTGTTGCCGCCAGGGATTTACAGGAGTGCCTGTTGCTACAACTCCGCCAATATGACAAACAGGCTCCGATGCTGGCATTGGCTGTAGAGCTTGTTTCAAAATACCTTGATTTACTTGCCAGCAGAGACTTTAATCAGCTCATGAGGCGACTCAAGCTGGATCAGGAAGAACTACAGGAGGTTATTGTCTTAATCCAGTCTATGAATCCTCGCCCGGGTGGACAAATACATGAGACGCGCACAGAATATATTGCCCCTGATGTCTATGTTAGAAA
>JAIVVP010000166.1:0-4628 GCA_049189775.1 Gemmatimonadota bacterium
TTGCCTGGGTGCTTAATAAAAGTGTCTTGGCCTGTTGTACGTCGAGTTCAGTGGTTATGCCATTTTCAAACCTGACGGTGGTAATCTCGAGGCTGCGTTTCTGAATCTTGACATTACCTCTGGCGATAGCCAGCTGTTCTTCAGCGGTACGAATTAATGTGTAGGCATTGGCAACGCCCCCGGTCAGACTTACTAACACATCATCATAATTAGTAATGCTGGCGAGCACATCTGCGTCTGCTGCTTCAATACCACGGGCAAATTGTCCCCACAGATCAAGTTCCCAACCAACACCCAGGCCTATATTTGCTGAATTGAATGCCGTAGGAGAACCTGGAGCTGAAGCATTTTTGCTTGCCCAATTTCGGCTAACGCCTGCACCGGCTGTTTGCTGTTGTGGATAGACATTACCCACGGCAATACCAAGTTGTGCCCTGGATTCAAGAATCCTGATACCTGCGATCTGTAGTGAAAGGTTCTGCTCGTAGGCCATGCTGATAAACGAATCAAGCACCGGGTCATTAAATGATTTCCACCACTCGGCATACTCTGAGGCATCTGTTGTTATTTTTATATCATCAGGTGTGTCTTCTGCTTCAAGCCACTCATCGGCAACCGGTGCATCTGGTTTTAAAAAGTCTGGCCCCAGTTTTGTACAGCCAGAAACCAATAAGGTACAAACCAGAAAGGCTATATGAACTTGCTTGCTTGAAAATTCCATAATTTTATACTTACTTTTGTAATCAGGAGGGAATAAATAAAATCAATCTGTTATCTGCTACAGTGCTATATAATTATTATCATTCCTTATAGCCCCGCAGTATAACCACACTGGCATAGAGGGGGAAGTGATATGTTAGTTGTAAGGACACTGGACAATACAGATTTCTCAAGCAGAATTTGATGTCCTACGGATTTGGATTTGTAAATTTTTCATCTAAAACAGATAACTGAATAACTAAAGATTATGGATATTGTCTCAATCTCTTCTGCGTTCCTGCTGGGGCTGATTGCCCGCCAGTTTGGACTACCACCACTGGTCGGTTATCTGATTGCCGGTTTTATTTTATATGCGTCAGGGATAAGAATAACCGAAACTATCTCTAACTTTGCAGAGATGGGCGTTACCCTGCTGCTTTTTTCAATCGGTCTGAAATTACGTGTTGGCAGCCTGTTGAAGCCGCAGATATGGGCTGTTGCGTCATTACACATGCTGATTACCATCATTATATTCACCACTGGCATTTATCTGTTTGGCATATCCGGTCTGCCCCTGTTTTCCGATTTGAGTTTATCAATGATGGTACTGATTGCCTTTGCCCTGAGTTTTTCCAGTACTGTTTTTGCCGTCAAGGTGCTGGAAGAAAAAGGCGAAATGAGTGCCATCTACGGGATTGTGTCCATTGGTATTCTGGTCATGCAGGATATTATCGCAGTCGTTTTCCTGGCTGTTTCTGCAGGCAAGGTTCCTTCACTCTGGGCATTATTGCTATTGGGGCTGATTCCACTCAGGCCCGTCTTATACAAGATCTTTGAGAGAGCTGGTCACGGTGAATTACAGATCCTGTTTGGACTGAGTCTGGCAATCGGTGGGGCAGAGATATTTGAGCTGGTCGGTGTCAAGGGCGACCTTGGTGCCTTGATCCTGGGTATTATGTTTGCAGCCCATCCCAAGGCCTCGGAACTGTCCCGGCACCTGTTGGGATTCAAGGATCTGTTCCTGGTCGGTTTCTTTCTTAGCATTGGCCTGTCAGGGGCTTTACACATGCAGGAAGTTGGTATTGCCTTGTTGCTGGTATTACTGGTCCCGCTAAAGGTAATGCTTTTCTTCTGGATGCTGACACGTTTCAATCTTCGTGCACGTACCTCTTTGTTCACCTCCCTAAGTCTGGCTAATTACAGTGAGTTCGGTCTGATTGTTTGTGCCCTTGGCGTAGCGAATGGCTGGGTTGGCAGCGAATGGTTGATTGTGATTGCCATTGCCCTGTCGATTTCATATATCGCAGCGGCACCATTAAACACAAGATCACATCTACTCTATGCCCGTTTTCGAAAGCGATTATTGTCATTTGAATCCTCAACACGCATCGCTGATGAAGAACCGATTGACCCGGGAGATGCCTCAATATATATATTCGGCATGGGTCGGGTTGGTACCAGCGCTTACGACAATCTGCGAGAACGTTTTGGTGATGTGGTCGTTGGCATTGAGATTAATGCCAGGACAGTTGATAACCATAAATCAGAGGGGCGTCGTGTTATTCTGGGCAGTGCTACAGACATAGATTTTTGGGACCGCATAAATATGGATTTAAGTAAGGTCGAGCTGGCGATGGTGGCCTTGCCTAACCATGGTGAAAATCTGTTCGCCATTAATTATCTTAGGAGTCTGAATTTTCAGGGCAAACTGGCGGCCATCGCCAAATATCCTGATGAGGTTGATTCACTGAAACAGGCAGGAGCTGATTCTGCTTTTAATATTTATACAGAGGCGGGCACGGGTTTTGCCAATGATGCATACCAGGAAACATAATGTCATGTTAAGTATCCCGGAACATTCCATCGTGAATGATCTTTTAGAACGCAGAGATTGCGCTAATAACTTCCATCGACTTCAGTTCCTGTTTCTTCTGCTAATCGTCCTTATCTGCCAGGGCTGTGGTACTACTATCATCAGGAATCCGGTCCCGGAAGATCTGAATAATCAGCTTACTGTGCTTGATCAAGATGATCTGAGATTTATTCCGTATGAAGTATCTGAAGAGTTCATTGTTCCTTATGCAATGACAATGATGCAACAACAAACGGACTCAAAATTACTCTATGAAGATAACGGAGATACGAAACCATCATACATACTGGCACTGTCCGGTGGTGGCGAGGGAGGCGCATTTGGTGCAGGGATATTGAATGGCTGGACAGCAACAGGAACCCGGCCTGAGTTTACTGTCGTCACGGGTGTCAGCACCGGTGCGTTGATTGCGCCTTTTGCATTTCTTGGTTCCGAATACGATTGGGTGCTTGATGATTTATATACCGAGACAGCAGCAGATCAGCTGGTAAGGAAAAACAGTATCTTCTCTATATTCAGTCTCAATGCTCTTTATGACACGGCGCCACTTAAAGAATTAATTGCCGAATATGTCACTGCGGAGACTCTGCAGAAGATTTCCCAGGAACACCTCAAAGGTCGCCGTCTGTTCATAGGCACAACTAATCTCGATATCTTGCGTACCGTTATATGGGACATGGGGGCAATTGCTTCAAGTAAGCATGCCGATGCGCCAGAACTGTTTCGCAAGATTATGCTGGCCTCAGCCACTATCCCCGGTGTCTATCCACCGGTGTACATAAACGTCCAGGCCAAAGGCAAACAATTTGATGAGATGCATGTGGACGGTGGAACAAGTTCCCAGGTTTTCGTTTACCCGCCAGAATTTAAATTAAAGGAGTTATCTAAAAAACATGGCCATAACAGGGAACGTAATTTATACGTTATTTTTAATTCGAGGCCCTTACCCAGGGGCAAGGCCATTAAGCCTGGTATCAGGATAATAGCGCGACGTTCGATTAGTTCATTAATAAATACCCAGGGCCTGGGAGATATTTATCGTATTTACCTGACTTCACAACGTGACAAAGTAAACTTTAATCTGGCCTTTATTCCAACTGACTTTGAAAAGAAATCAGACAAGGTATTTGACACAGATTACATGCAGGAACTTTTTGATTTTGGATATAAACAAATGATAAATGGCTATCCCTGGAAGCAAGCATTGCCGGGGTTTGAATAACAGTCTTCCTGAGCAAATTATGACTAATGAACAATAAAATGGGTTACTATACCCAGTTGATTACATTAAAAACAGGATTTGGATTTCACGATGAAAAGAACAAAATCACTACTTCAGTTAATCGGGATTGCCGGGACAACATTTTTAATTGGTCTTGGTAATGTCTCTGCAGCTGGCATTGGTGGTGGTGCCCACGCCTACCCTGCGGCGGGTCAATCTCAGGATCAATTGAAGAAAGATGCATTTGAATGCCATAACTGGTCTGTTCAAAATACCGGCTTTGACCCGACAAAAACTTACAGGGCACCCGCAACTTATTCAAGTGCACCACCACCCGGATCCAGTGGTTATTTTGGTAGTGGTGAAACCGGAGAAGGTGGTGTCATGAAAGATGCAGCTGGTGGTGCAGCCCTTGGTGCAATCGGTGGTGCCATTGCAGGTAACGCTGGTAAAGGTGCTGCGATTGGTGCCCTGGCTGGTGGTTTATTCGGTGGCGCAAAACGTTCCAGTCGAAAGTCAGAAGAAGCCCGTTGGAGGGAACAACAGGCACAGCAACAGGCACAGCAACAGCAGGCATTTCAGCAAGAGATAAATGCGAGAAACGACGATTATCGCCGTGCATATTCTGCTTGCATGTCATCTCGCAAATACACCGTGCGATAATAACGAATCAATTAAAACAGGAGAATTCTCATAATGAGCACATACAATATCCCGCAAAAAGTCTTACTCTTTGCCTTGCTCTGTATTTCCACCAGCGCCTTCGCAGGCGAGACAACCAAGTACACTGGCACAGTCTATGCGAGTCCAGTCAAACATCTAATGCCGCTTGGC
>JAIVVP010000167.1:0-4602 GCA_049189775.1 Gemmatimonadota bacterium
ATTCAACTATCTACCTGCAGAATACATAAGAGTCGGGCCTGATACCTATAAACTGGATTATCAATAATTAAGCTGAAAAACGGTTCACTTGTTACTTCATTAATAACGAAAGACGAATGTCAGGATATTGTTGTTGAATATTACTGACAATCACCTGCATGGCAGATAATGCTATCTGTTGATTATCACTGACATCAGATTTCTGTATACGAAACGCGCCACGAATCTTCACAACATTGTAGGATACCTGTGCCAGCTCTTTAGTGATGGCACAAAATTCGACAGCATACTCTGGCCTATCTGAAGCTAGATAACCGATGCAAAGATTATGATAAGCGACCAATTCATCCACCGGGTTCAATTTTTCGGCAAGAGCTCGATAGGCAAACTGAATACCACGGCTGGTGTGGTTTGTGGCAAGTTCTACGCTACTACGGTTTACCATGCTGGAAGAATCAGACGTGAACCAGGTGATATTGCCCTGGACAACACCGTGTTGTGCCTGTGCCACACTGTTATTAGTCAATGTAAGGAAAAGTACCAGGCCGATTGTGTTTATTATCTGTCTCATATTGCACCTCTTTTAATAATCTGTGGAAGATGGGTACATTATGGTATATATTTATGAATAGTCTTCACCTATAATCATTTAGCAGATATACATATATGAATAAGTCGGTATTATCCTGAACAGGCGTGTATAGAATATGGATTGGCGAGCATTACAAGATGTAGTCACAGTAGCAGAGACGGGCAGTCTTTCCGCTGCCTCACGCCGTTTGAACGTCAGTCAACCAACCGTTGGTCGCAGGATAGAACAATTAGAAGAGCAGCTTGGCACTCTGTTGTTTAATAGAACTGCCAGAGGGCTTATCTTAACAAAGGTAGGTGAGGGTATCCTGGGCCACGCAAAGCAGATGGAAGAGGGGGCCCTGGCGATAGAAAGGATCGCCACTGGTGCGAACCAGGAACTTCAGGGCAATGTCCGTATATCCTTGATAGAAGATCTCGGTATTCAATGGATCCCACAAAAATTGAACGAATTCCATAAGCAATTTCCACAGCTGGCGATAGAAGTAAATATCGATAATCGCAATGTGGATTTATTACGTCGAGAGGCAGATATTGCAATACGCCTCGCCAGACCAGAACAAGTTGATTTAATCTGTCGTAAAGCAGGGATGTTGAATTTTGGTCTATATGCCAGTCAATCCTATCTTGATGAGCATGGCATCCCTGAGAAAAGAGCAGATCTAAAGAATCATTATCATGTAGGTTTCGATGAAGTAATGGCTCGTGGACCTAATGTTAAGAAACTGGAATCATTATTTAATCAGGGCAACATACGGCATCGTTCTAATAGTCACATGGAAATGGTCGAAGCAACCCGTGCAGGTTTAGGATGTGCCGCACTTTGCTGTTTTATCGGAGACAAATATCCAGAACTACAACGCGTGTTAATCAATGAAATAGACTATGCACGAGAAATTTGGCTGGTCACCCACGCAGAAATAAATAGCAGCGCACGTATACGTGCAGTGTTTGATTTCCTCGGCAAAGCACTGGAAGAAGATGTGGACAGCTTGAAAGGCGTAGGTAAAAGCAGTTAAGCATTCAGGCAATAATTAGCCTGATTTTTAAATTAAGCTGATATATCGAATCAGTAAATGTAATGCAACAGACTGGAGAGGACGAATCCACAGCTGACAAAAAAACCAGCTATCGGTATCCATAAAGGAAATACGATTATATCCACGGGATTTGGATCACGCCGCTTTATTCTCCATAAGGCAAGATTCACCACAGAAAAGACTATCAGCATAATTACCGACGTTGCCTCAGCCAGGGAGGCCAGTCGTCCAAGTGAAGCCAAAACTAATACAATGACTGTTGCTACTAATGTAGCTACCAGCGGTGTTCGGGTCTTTGGATGTACAAACTGTAATACAGCGGGCAACTGGCCGCGTGAACTCAAACCGTAAAACACGCGTGAGGCCATTATCATCTGTATCAATGCACCGTTGATGATGGCGAACATGCCAATAATAGTGATGATTACTGCCTGTTCACCAGTATGGTATTCATATATCAATGCCAGGGGGGCTTCACTTGTGGCAAGCACTTCTGGGCTAATAGTCATTACCGAGGTAATCATTATCGTCATATACAATAGTGTCGTGATGCCCAGCGTCAGTATGATGGCAATTGGCAGGTTTCGCCTGGCATGTACGGTCTCTTCCGCCACATCAACCATATCCTCGAATCCGATAAAGGCATAAAAAGCCAGTAACGAACCTGCGTAGATGCTACCCATACTGGTCGTATCAAATGACGGCAGTAAGGCTTCCCATCTTGCTGAATCCATTTCCAGGCCGTTAACACTCACTACAATAATCAGTAGCAAACCACCGATCTCGATGACAGTAATGGCGGCGGCGATTGTTACTGATTCTTTAATTCCCCAGGCGGCAATAAACCCCAGACATAAAACAACCAAAAAGATAATCACTAGCCGATCCAGTTCTATAAACTCGTGGAGATAACCGACGAAACCATTGACCAGTGCAGAAGCAGACACGAGGCCTGCGGCAATGACCAGCAAGCCAACCAGTATGGACAGGCGATCTATAGAAAAGCCTTCTTTAACGTATAGTGCAGCACCGGCACAACGGGGATAACGGCCTGACAACTCGGCGAAAGACATTGCTGTTAAACCTGCGATCAGAGAAGCAACAAGAAATGAAACTGGTGCGAGATAACCTGAAATACCAGCAAGCTCACCAATCAGTGCATAAATTCCTGCACCAATGGTAGTGCCCAGGCCATAAAGCACCAGTTGCGGCAAGGTCAGGGAACGCTTCAGGGTTACATGCTGTTTCACTGGGGCATTTTAACTAATAAGCTGTGAAAGCAAAAATTGCCTTGAGGCAAAGAAGCTGGCTTTTTTTGTAAAATAAATTATTTGAATGTTCTGGAATGTTTCAGCCTGGGGTCATGTTGGTCCAGATCAGCCTGTACCTCATCGCGACTGCGATGAAAAACGATCTCTCGTCCCATTACATTGCCTACATAAGCCTGTGCGTTTTTGGTAGGTGTAAGTTCGCATTTCACGCTATGAACACCCTCACCAATAATGACTGTGATTTGACTGGCGCGCTTGTCCAATACAACCACGTCCATGGACTGTTCGCTTTCCGTATTGATGACTGTGATCGTTTCGCTATTCATGAGATTGATAGTAAGGGAATCAGATGAGCCTGTCCCCCTTATCTCTGTGGGTTCCTGGTTGTGTGGGTATCCTATTTAATTTCATGTAAAATATTACCTAAAACCTGTATGTACTTGGTAAATATAGTGTATTATTATTACATCTTATGTGATATCAAACAGATCGGTATTTGAGGGTTAGTAAGATCAGGTGTTTTTAGTAGCGCACTAGAGGCATCTTTATCTGCTATTGCGATTTGAACTGACCATGAATAAAAAAGTAAATTTAAAAAGTATTCTTATACTTGATGATGATCAGGAGGTTAGAGCGCTCCTGAAGTCACTTCTCGCAAAGCATTTTTCTGATGTCAATATTCATGAATACGATCCAATTGAAAGAGGAGAGCCTGAAGATGGTTTCGATTGGAGTATGTTTGATGTACTTATTCTGGATCACTACCTGTGTATACATGGACTGACTGGCCTTGACCTGTTTCAGAAGCATCAAAAATCCCCCGGTTTCCCCCCCACGATAATGGTAACTGCTGGAGGTAATGAAGCACTTGTAATTCGCGCACTCAAATCCGGCATTAAAGAATACATACGTAAAAATGACCTGGATGCAGCAAACCTATCTGAAGCTGTTCACAAGGCTTATGAAGAACACCATGTGAATCAAAACGTGCAGCAAAAATTAGAGGCGGCAGAAAAGCAGATTCAGGAAGATCGTTCAAAGCTTGAAACAGATGCTGACGTAATAAATTCACAACTGCAACAAATTGAAGAAGAAAAACGCATGCAGCAGGATGCCATGGACGCAGTTCAGCAGGCAGATAGTGAGGCTGAAGCACAGATACAAGAAGAATATGAAGAGCTTAAAAAAGAAGTTGCTGTAGTAAAGGAAAAATTATTAAACGCAGTAAAAGGATATTCAAAGATCAAGAAGGAAAAGGATGGGCTTTTAAAAGATCGGGCTATTGTTGAAGTAGAAAGGCAGAAACATGCAACAGAAATGGCCATGGCCAAAGAGAAAATTAAAGATGTCAATCGGGCGTTAGTTGCTACTCAAACGAAACAAAAAGTTTTCGAAGAAAAAAAACAAGAAATAATTACGAAAGACAAACAGCCCGATAAAGACAAGATTAAAAAAGATGTGACTGCGTCTAATGAAGTTAGTGGGGATGAGGAAATTCTCAATCTTACTAGATCAAAAGCACCATTAGATGCAGACGAATTATTAGATCCAGGCCAGCAGACACAGGAACAAGGTGATAGTGAAGTTACTGGAAAGACGGAAGAAATTGAGACAGTAGATGAAGTTCTCGATATTACTAAAGCAGTAAATGTAGACGAATTATTAGATCCAGACCAGCAGACGCAGGAACAAGGTGATAG
>JAIVVP010000168.1:0-4589 GCA_049189775.1 Gemmatimonadota bacterium
GCGAAAAAACAGCAGTTTATCTGGGTGTTGTGTTTTGAAGCCAAGATACTGCTTCATTACAGGAGTATGTTGCGTCGATTGATTTGTTGTACTTGCTTTCAAGATTCAGAACTCGCCCGATTGAAAGACTATGATTTTAGTTGATAGAGAATAATCAGTCATTGCTCAACTTGAGAATCCAGTGTCCAGAATTTGGTCTTGGTAGTGATGTCCACAGGCGGTGCCAATGAATCGACGACAGTATGACTAGCAGTACTACCGCATTGATAGAATGGTTCTCCTGTCATGGTTGCCCCATTTGGCATTGTTGGTGATAAGCCACTGTTGACTGCACTTAACATGGCAGATGATTGCATGCGGACAATAGCCTGTGAATGTAAAGGAAAACGCTGATTTTCCAGACAGGCACGCTCAAACGAACCCGTTGAGGTAAATGAACCAGTACATCCCGGGCAACTTGGACTTTCAACATTGGTCAGCATTATTCCCAAAACCCGATTGATATAAGGGACATAGAGCGGATAACAATAACTGACCCTTATCTTCAGTAGATTAGCATCCTGTATCGTTAACCCCGTGGTTGAAACATCAGAACGGTACATCAAATTATTATTCGGAATGACCAGATCACCACTGACGCTGCCATCATCCAGTTCAGCGAATATATTGCTGTCTGGGTCCGGGTTTATCACTTCAATATGGACAAAGCCCGATTCGATTTCCTTATACACAACCTCGCGGGCACACATGACGTCATCAGGTGTTGGATTGTGTGTGTGTATTGCTGCCATGCTGCGAGCAAAGGCATTTTCCATTTCACTCATTCGCGCATTGGAAACTGCTCCGGTGCGCGCTGCCTCGAAGGTCGCATAATTAAGCAAGGTTTTGGCGTGATAGAGAAACGCAAATTGAAGAGCACCAAACAGTAATAACAAGATCACAGGTGTGACGATGATAAATTCCACCATACTCTGGCCTGTATTTTGTTTATGCATGGTATGCCCCGCCAAACAAATTTATTTTACGAGATTGAATCTATTGTTTATCGTCAGGCTGGAAACCGGAGTCGATCAGATTCGCAATAGAATTAACAGCATATCTCGCTCGTATACTCAGAGGGTCATTTTCCTCCGTATATTGTTGCATTTCAAGAAAGGTATTTGCAGCTTGTCTGAGCTGTATTACGCCCATATTATGCCAGGCCTTGCTGCTTTTGTGGTCACGCACCAGCGCCTCCCGATAGGCCGCAACTGCAGCATCCAGCTTGTTAGAACGTGCGTAGACATTCCCCAGGCGAAACCATGGCTGAGGATCACCAGGAAGTTGTTGGATAAGACTTTTGTAGGCTGTTTCTGCGGTGGCCCAATCTTCATTGTCATAGGCTTCACTGGCATGTTGTTCTAGCTGTGTGAAGTCAGAGATTTCTGGAAGAGGTTTATCAGGTTTAATATCTAGCAGATTACACCCGCTTAGAGTGAGCGCTATCAAGATTAAAAAGATCAGGCGTGTAAGCATTCTTTTTCCTTCCATATAAGTTGCATATTGGTGTTAAGGTTTAGACTTTCAATTGTACCCGATGGCATTTCTAAAACCATGCTTGAACCGAATGACCAGGCCATGTGCCAGGGGACTAGAGACTTAACAATTTTTTCAATTTCCCAGTGTTTGTTCAGAAAGATTAGATCTATAGGGTACGCCATGCCAAACGTATGGACGGAGGAGCATGATGTGATCAATAAGGCCTGATCTTCTTGCAGTGGAGGTCTTCCCAACAAGCCACGCATTCTTTCGAGTGGGTTAGTCGCGTACATGACGTCGCTTAACAAGCATTGTTGGTTATCTTTTCGTGATATTGAACCGACTATCAAAACATCCCTTCCGCCATAAATTTCATGACGATGGGGAAACCAAGCACAATAAAGGTGACCGGGAATATAAAAAGAATGAGTGGACCGACCAGTTTAATGGGGGCTTCCATTGCCTGTTTTTCTGCGCGTTGAAAGCGCTCGCTCCTTCTTTGTTCTGCCTGTACACGCAGTACAGTGGCCATACTTGAACCCATTTTTTCGGCTTGTATCATGGCACTGACGAAGCTTGTAACTTCTTTCACATCCAGTCTGCCTGCCATGCGTCTGAGAGCCTCTGCTCGCGGCAGGCCTGAGCGAAGATCGCGCAGTACAATGGCAAATTCGTTTCGAAGTGGGCTCTTCGGTGCCTTCTCCATCGCCTGCCCAAGTGCGCCCTGCAGATTCAGACCCGCCTCTACGGCCATAGTGATAAAATCCAGATAAGTTGGCATAGCGCGGATGACAGCAAGCTCTCTGCGTTTACGGGTATCACTTAACCAGATATCTGGCATCACAAAACCAAGGATTGTTGTGAACAAGACCCATATAGGTTCACCGCCTTCGACACCCATTACCAGTATCACGCCGAAGACAAAGCCTAAAAATACACTAATGACACGGCAAGCAACGAATTGCTCGGCGGTTAATAAATAACTTACCCCGGTATGCTGAAGTTTTTTCTCAATACGTTCCATCATTTCATAGGGCAATAATTGGCAGAAGAAGAAGCTGATTATTCTGATAAAGGGCCAGATAATACGAAGACCCGTAGGTAGTGGATCCATATAACTTCTATCTTCTTCGTGTACCATGGCGTTCAGGAAATAGACACCAAGAACAAAAAAGAAAACACACAGCCCGGTGCTGAGATAGGCAGCATCAAACCAGATTGGTTGTTCGCTTAGCAGGGCTTTTAGTCTTTCGTTCATAATATTTTAAACATTGACGTCTAAACGTCGATACTGGTAATTTTCTGAATCATGACATAACCCAGGGTTTCCATGAAAATGATAACCGCCAATACGCCATAGCCTATTGTTGTCGTCCACAGTTTCTCCATGCTTTCAGGTTCCAGGAAATACAGCAGAACGCCAAGTAATATAGGCAGGCCGGTCATGACCACACCCTGCATTTTTCCCTGGGCAGTCAGGCTCTCTATCTTGCCTTCCATTTGCTGTTTGCGTCGTAATGTATCTGCGAGTGACTCAATAATCTCAGCAAGATTTCCGCCAATCTCCCGATTGATGCGTAAGGCTGATGTCAACATGGCAAAATCCTGTATTGGCAGGCGCGCCTCCATGTGATCCAGTGATTTTTCAAAATCTGTCCCCAAACGTTGTTCGCGCATAAATAATTCGAATTCCTGACCTAAAGGCGCAGGTTGTTCTTTGACCAGACCTTCCAGGGCGATGTTCAAGCTGGCACCTGCACGCATGGCACCCGATAACATCATCAGACCATCAGGCAGTTGTTCTTCAAATTTTTTCAGCCTCTTCTTGCGAATTCTGGAGTACA
The DNA here is from genome assembly GCA_049189775.1 of Gemmatimonadota bacterium. Classification (GTDB taxonomy): domain Bacteria; phylum Pseudomonadota; class Gammaproteobacteria; order Eutrophobiales; family Eutrophobiaceae; genus SMWN01. The sequence continues at coordinate 3,363 of JAIVVP010000168.1, forward strand.
AAATGCCCGGTAAAACGGCAAGTAGAATAAAAACTGCAGCAGCGGTCAGCAGATCACCAATCAATAACCAGATAAGCAAGGGGAATACGACAATGGCGATAAGGTTGATATAAAACAGGCGCGTCGCATCAACAAACATAAACATGTCGGCGGCATTTGCGGAGGCACTTTCTGTGAAAGTTTCCTTATAGTTAGCCATTAATTCACCGCCTCTTTCGAAAACACCATAGGCAAGCAGGCTGGCAGACAGAAAAACACCCACAATAGCGAGTAGATACAATGGCCCACTGGCAAGGTTGTAGATGGTTTCCATCATCGATCAAAGATGCTCATATCAACCGGCAGCCCACGTTGCCTGAGTTCATCATAAAACTCCGGGATACGACCGGTGGCGAGAAATTCCCCCTTAACCTTACCGTTCTCATCAAAGCCTTCCTGCTTGAAGACAAAGATATCCTGCATTTGCACTATATCTCCCTCAGTCCCTGTGATCTCGGTGATGTTGGTGATCTTTCGACTGCCCTCGCTGTAACGAGTTTGTTGAACGATAATATCAATCGCTGATGCAACCTGTTCACGAATTGCCTTACTTGGCAGATCCATACCTGACATCATGACCATGACCTCAAGACGGGCAATCATATCGCGAGGTGTGTTGGCATGTGCCGTGGTTAATGAGCCATCATGACCTGTATTCATCGCCTGTAACATATCCAGTGCCTCACCGCCACGACACTCGCCAACAACGATCCTGTCTGGACGCATGCGCAGGCAGTTCTTCACAAGATCGCGGATGGATATCGCACCCTTGCCTTCCATATTGGGCGGTCTAGCCTCAAGGCTGACAATGTGCGGCTGATTCAGCGATAATTCTGCAGCATCTTCTACAGTAACAATACGTTCTGTATCAGGGATAAAATTTGACAACACATTGAGTAATGTCGTTTTCCCACTACCGGTGCCTCCGGAAACGATGATATTTTTATGATGCTCTACACACATTTGTAAAAACTTCATCATGTCAGGGCTGACGGCACCAAAATTAACGATGTCATCCGAAGTCAATTTTTGCTTTGAGAATTTACGAATGGTCAGGCAAGGTCCGCGTAATGCCAGTGGTGGAATAATTGCGTTGACACGAGAACCATCCTTGAGTCGGGCATCCACCAAAGGCGAGCTTTCATCAATACGTCTGCCCAGCGGTGAGACGCTACGCTCTATGGCAGA
>JAIVVP010000169.1:0-4585 GCA_049189775.1 Gemmatimonadota bacterium
TTGCTGAAGACATGAGAGTAGAAAGTGTGCGTGATGGCGTTGCGTTTGTCTTCCGGGTCAGTCAGGCCTCGGAGTGCCTCCAGGAACTCGGCGCGGGCGTCGACAATCTCGACAGGCATTCCCAAGTCCTTGAAAATGTCGACGACCCGTTGCGGCTCATCCTCACGCATCAACGCGCTGTCGACAAAGATCGTCCTGAGCCTGTCGCCCAACGCCCTCTGACCGATAACTGTACCGACGGAGCTATCCACGCCACCAGATAAGCCTAACAGAACATTGTCCTTACCGACCCTGGCCCGGATGGTCTTGATGGCGTCTTCGGCAATGTTATCCATGTTCCATAAAGACTGACAGCCAGAGATTTCATGCAGGAACCTTTGCAGTATGGCTTGCCCCTGTTTGGTATGTGTGACTTCAGGGTGAAATTGCACACCATAGAAATTTCTTTCTTCATCCGCCATGCCTGCGATGGGTGCATTGTCTGTCGAAGCCATGACCTTGAATCCTTCAGGGAGCTCAACGACCTTATCACCGTGACTCATCCAGACATCCAGCAGGCCATGCCCTTCATCATTCGAGTCATCCTGGATATCTTTTAACAGTGTTGTGTGTCCCCTGGCCCGTACCTGAGCGTAACCAAATTCTCTCAAGGTCGATGACTCAACCTTACCGCCAAGCTGTGCTGCCATGGTCTGCATGCCATAACATATCCCCAGTACGGGAATATTCATTTGAAAGACAATCTCTGGTGCCCTGATATCACTCTCAATCGTTACCGAGTCTGGCCCACCAGAAAGGATGATAGCTTTAGGACCAAATGCCTTGATGTCATCTGCTGACATATCGAAAGGATGGATTTCACTGTATACATTCGCCTCACGCACACGACGTGCGATCAACTGTGTGTACTGGGAGCCAAAATCCAGGATCAGGATTTTTTCAGAATGAAGATCAGACATTATTGAGCATTGCTAATTGGTGGACAGGGCCATTAAAGAAAAAAAACAAATAACAACGAAGCAGTAAATACATTACTCCATTCTATAGTTAGGTGGTTCTTTGGTGATGGTCACATCATGGACATGACTTTCACGCATCCCCGCATTGGTCAGACGCAGGAACTCTGGACGTGTACGCATTTCTTCAAGATCTTTACAACCGGTATAACCCATTGCTGCACGTACACCACCCAGTAATTGATGGATAATGGCATCCAGGGGGCCTTTATAAGGAACACGTCCTTCGATGCCTTCAGGCACCAGTTTTTCGATCTCATCATTCTCCTGAAAATAACGATCAGAAGAACCATGTTGCTGTGACATGGCGCCCAGTGACCCCATACCACGGTAGGTCTTGTATGAACGCCCCTGATATAACTCAACTTCGCCAGGCGCTTCTTCTGTACCGGCAAACAATCCACCAATCATGATTGAATAAGCACCGGCAACAATAGCCTTGGCGACATCTCCGGAATAGCGTATCCCGCCATCTGCGATAAACGGCACATCGGTTCCCTCAAGGGCCTTTGCCACATTAGCAATAGCACTGATTTGTGGCATACCGACACCTGAAACTATGCGAGTGGTACAGATTGATCCTGGCCCGATACCGACCTTCACGCCATCAGCACCTGCATCAACCAATGCCCGGGCACCCTCACCTGTTGCCACATTACCGCCAATCAGCTGACTGTCCGGAAATGTTGTCTTGACCCACTTGACCATCTCCAGCACCCCGGCAGAATGACCATGTGCAGTATCGACAACAATCACATCAACACCTGCCTCAATCAGTGCCTCGACCCTATGCTGGGATGCTTCACCTACGCCAACGGCAGCACCCACACGCAATTGTTCATCACCGTCTTTACAGGCATTGGGAAATTCATGTGCCTTCTGAATATCCTTGACTGTTACCAGACCCCGTAACTGGAAGGCCTTGTTTACAACCAGAACCTTTTCAATACGGTATTTGTGTAATAGTCCTTTAATCTCTTCCTTGCTCGCACCCTCTCCAACTGTTACTAACTTGTCCTTCTTTGTCATAATATTTTTGACAGGGTCTTCAAGACGCGTTTCAAATCGCATATCTCGACTGGTCACTATCCCGACCAGGTTCTCACCATCCACCACAGGTAGACCAGATATCTTATAACGCCGGGTTAACTCCAGTACCTCACTAATAGGTGTTTCTGGTGAGACTGTTAGCGGATCTTTAACTACACCGCTCTCATGTTTCTTCACCAAACGGACTTGCTTGGCTTGTGCTTCCGGACTCATGTTCTTATGGATAATGCCAATACCACCTTCCTGAGCCAGGGCAATCGCCAGGCCGGATTCTGTTACGGTATCCATTGCGGCTGATAGTAAGGGGATGTTAAGCGTGATATCTCTTGTCAGGCGGGCGGTTAAACTAACTTCCCGAGGCAAGACATCCGAAAAGGCGGGGACTAATAAAACATCGTCAAAGGTAAGGGCTTGCTCTGTTACACGCATATTTGAACTATTAACCTATCTTAACTAACTGATTTAAAGATAAAAAATAGCGGCGCATTATAGCGCCTACTGGCCTAATGGTAAATCACTGTTTGCTTTGCCAGCCAGCCCATCTGCATTTCCAAGTAGTTTGGGTATAGCGTAGCATTGGGGAATGAGTGATGATCCTGTCAATCAAAGAGATATTTATAATGTTACCCGGCTAAATCGTGAAGTCCGTGCGGTTCTGGAGGGCAGTTTTTCGTCTATCTGGCTACAGGGTGAGATCTCGAATTTCGCCTGCCCTGCCTCAGGCCATATGTATATGTCTCTAAAGGATGTCCATTCCCAGGTGCGTTGCGCCATGTTCAAAGGCAAAAACCGCTTCCTTAAATTTGAACCAGAGAATGGTGCTGAAGTCCTGGTACGCGCAAATGTGAGTCTTTACGAAGGTCGTGGTGAGTTCCAATTGATAATCGAACAGATGGAACTCGCTGGCGAAGGTGGACTGCAACGCGCATATGAGGAGCTGAAACAGAAATTATTTAAAGAAGGCCTGTTTGAAGAGGATCATAAAAAACCTGTCCCTGCCATGCCCGGGACGATAGGTGTTATTACCTCACCTACTGGTGCAGCCATTAGAGATATTATGAGTATCCTCAAACGCCGTTATCCTGCAGGCAATATTATTATTTACCCCGTGGCCGTTCAGGGGGATGGTGCTGCACAACAGATCACCACTATGCTCAAGACTGCTGAGGAAAGAAATGAATGTGATGTGATTATTCTTTCTCGCGGTGGTGGTTCGATAGAAGATCTCTGGGCCTTTAACAATGAAACCCTGGCCCGAACTATTTTTGATTGTTCACTTCCTGTTGTTTCTGGCATTGGTCACGAAATTGATTTTACCATTGCCGATTTCGTTGCGGATCAACGTGCACCGACCCCATCTGCTGCTGCTGAATTGGTCAGCCCGGATCAGATGCATATTAAACAAACCTTATCGCTTCAACAAAACCGCTTGATACAAATTCTTCAGGCCAGCTTGAGCACACTCAGGCAAAATATTTCTCATCTGGAAAAATGCCTGCCTCATCCGGCGAGACAATTACAAAATAATGCGCAAAGGCTAGATGCCATATCGGTACGTATGAATCATTCTATTCAATCTACAGTGACACAAAAGAATCACAGGCTGCATGAACAGCATTCCACTCTAGGCAAAAACAGTCCCCTACATAAATTACAACTTTATATAGAACGGTCTGAACAAATACATCAACGCTTGCAACAGGCAGCAAACCATCACTATCAAAATTTAAATGCGCAAATACAAACACTGGCAAGGGCATTAAATGCAGTGAGTCCACTCGCGACCTTGAACAGAGGCTACGCTATCGTACAAAAATATGACAATCAGGAAATAATACGTAATGCCGAACAGCTTGATCCAGGTGATGAAGTATTAACACGTTTTTCACAAGGCCAGGCCAAGTGTACGGTTAACGAAGTTTCTATTGAGGATATTAAAGATATATAAAGGATGTGATTTTCATTCTTTATATGTTCAATTAACTTCAATCACTAATTTTTTCACCTGCAGCCTGCAGATCTGCATGGTAGGAAGAACGCACCATCGGAGCACTGGCTACATTCTTGAATCCCAGGCCCTTTGCATAATCACCTAACTCAGAAAACTCATCGGGTGTTACAAAACGTTCCACCTGAAGATGATAGCGACTGGGTTGTAGATATTGTCCGAGGGTCAGCATATCGCAATTATGTGCCCGTAAGTCCTGTAATACCTGCTTGACCTCATCGATGGTTTCTCCCAGACCTAGCATTAAACCTGATTTAGTTGGGAGTTCAGGATGTTGCGCCTTGAAGTTTTTAATCAACTGCAATGACCATTCATAGTCAGCGCCAGGCCTTGCCTTTCTATATAAACGTGGGACTGTTTCAAGATTATGATTGAAAATATCCGGAGGACACTCTGCCAGAATAGACAGGGCAATCTCCATCCGTCTCCGGAAATCCGGCACCAGGGTTTCAATTCTAACTTGAGGCGCCTTGTTTCGGATGGCTTCGATACAGGCTTTAAAGTGACCGGC
>JAIVVP010000170.1:0-4569 GCA_049189775.1 Gemmatimonadota bacterium
AGGCCGCCATATACGCATCAATATCTTCTCTGTCCAATTCACTGGTAAATGCGACTAGCTGCTGGTAGCCAGCACCCATCATTTTCTGCATATTTTCTTTATCAGATATTTCCAATGCATCAGTCAATGCCTGCGCTGCTTGCTCCGGCGTGGCGAATACTGCCTGCCCCTGCATCGCATCCATACGAGATATCCTGCCAACGCTGGTCTGATCTAACTCGACAACCTGCGCTGCCTCTTTACCCGCTGCTTTCTCTTCCATTAATACTGCTTTCTTATCTAGCAAAAGAGACTTGAATAGTTTGATGTCCATTCCTGAATAATCCTGAATTTAATTGAAAACAGCTTATCACAGAGTATTAAACAAATAATTTAATCACGCCTCGGTCAAATAACCATCTGTAATACTGAATACCTGATCTGATAACACCTTTGCCTGTGTTTGATTATGCGTGGTAAAGATGATTGTTTTATTCTGTTTATCTCTCAATTGTTTCATTAATGACTCAAACTCTTCAACAAATTCGCGATCCAGATGAGTAAACGGTTCGTCGAGTAATATAACTTCTGGATCAAGGACAAGCATCCTGCCTATCGCAACTTTTTGTGCTTCCCCTCCAGACAATGATTTCACGGATCGGTCGGCAAGGTTTTCAATCTTGAGTAAACGCAGCATCTCCCTGGCCATGCTCTCTCTTGTTACAGGTTTAATATGACGGAACTTCAGACCAAGCTCAATGTTTTTGATGACACTGCCTTTGATCAAATAAGGATTTTGCTGAACCAGGCCAACCGATTTTCGTAATGTCGCCTGATTGTTTTTTGTCACCTTTGTACCGGAAAATTCAATCTCACCCAGCTCTGCATTTAATATAAAAGACAATAGTCCCAACAAGGTACTTTTCCCTGCACCATTGGCCCCGACCAATGCTGTTATTTTTCCCTGCTGAAAAGTTTGTTGTTCTATATCCAGGATCTTCTTATCAGCATAACTGAATTGAATATTATTCAGGTGATACTGACAGTTCATTACTTCAACTCCTGAAACTGCTGCAAAACAATATTCACCATAAATGCAACCAGCAACAACATAAACCCAAGCGCCAGGGCAAACTCAAAATCCCCCTTACTGGTTTCCAGCGCAATTGCTGTGGTCATAGTCCGGGTGAAGCCCTCGATATTTCCACCCAACATCATGGCAACACCTACTTCACCAATCGCCCGGCCAAAACCGGCAACAATTGCCGCGATTAATGCGAAACGTACTTCGTTAATGTAAATCATTCCCTTTTGAAACAAACTGGCTCCAAGTGAAAGGCAGGTGATCCTCAACCGGGGATCCGCACCTTTCACTGCCGCTATGGATAAATTCCATATAATTGGAATAATCAGGATAGATTGCCCGATAACCATTGCCACAGGGGTGTATAACAAGCCAAACTCCCCCAAAAGACCCTGACGATTTAACAACCCATATAAAAGGAGTCCAACAATCACCGTTGGCAAGGCCATCAATGTATTTAATATGCTCAACAAAAAATTACGTCCGGGAAATAATTTCAATGCAACAAATATCCCTAATGGAACCGCAATCATTGATGCAATTATTACTGCCATCAATGAAATTCTCAGAGAGGTCCACACCACCAGGAACAGATCTTTATTAAAATCCAGAATAAGTTTGAATGACTTGTCTATTGCCTCAAGAAAAAAACCACGTTCTATTTCCTGTTTCGTAATTATCTGTTGTTCAGGTACTATTTCCATTATCGGATGGAATAATTGCTGCTGATTGATCTGATACTCTGCAATCAATCTTTGCGTTTCCTTGCTGGTCATAAACTCGATATATTTCTCAGCAAGATCGATGTTTATGTGTGCATGTTTTTCAGGATTAATAGCGATAACATGATAGGGGTTATGCAATATTGCATCGCCTTCAAAGAGTACTTCCATTTCCAGCTTATTCTGCATGGCCAGAAATGTGCCCCTGTCACTTAACGTATAGGCACCCAACTCATTGGCAAGTAACAAGGTGGCACCCATACCCTGACCCGAAGCACGGTAGCCACTTCCATATTCATCGATACCGGCAGACTTCCATATCGCTTGTTCTTTTTTATGTGTACCTGAATCATCACCCCGCGAAACAAACAATGCCTGACGTTCCCTGATTTGTGTGAAGGCCTCTTTAATTGAAGTTACATTTTTTATCTGTAAGGGATCATCAACTGGTCCCAGTAAGATAAATTCATTATGCATCACCTCTGTTCGGTGAATACCATGTCCTTTCGCTATAAATTCTTTTTCTGACTCCGGCGCGTGAACCAGCAATACATCTACATCACCATTACTCCCCAGGCGAAAGGCCTGACCGGAACCGACGACAACGACATCCAGACTTACCCCATATTGATCCTCGAATACTGGATTTAAACGAGACATAAGGCCTGAATTTTCTGTAGTGGTGGTAATAGCAAGACGTAAATGATTTGCCTTGGCAACGACAGGTAAGGCAAGGATAAAAACCAGGAGAAATGCTGATAAAATTTTCTTATTCATTAGCTGGGCGCTTCTGTTATTTGGGTCTGCAAGATAATACTAACGACGAATCACGTCCGGTTTAAACAATATCTCACCAGCTTTCTTGTATTCTCTGATGATTTTTTGACCTGTCTCTCCACGAATAAAATCGACGTATTTTTGCGCCAGATCAGTTTTCACATGAGGATGTTTTGCCGGATTCACAATAATCACATGATAGGGATTAAATAATTCAGGATCTCCTTCGAACACCGGGATTAGACTAATCTTGTCTTTATGGGCCAGATAAGTCCCTCTGTCTGACAGGGTGTATGCCTGCTTATCATTTGCTATCTGGATAACAGCACCCATACCCTGTCCCACTGCCAGGTACCAGTTGCCGGAAGGGTTTTCCCCGGCGGCATGCCAAAGCGACATTTCTTTTTTATGCGTGCCTGAATCGTCTCCTCTGGATACAAAATGACTGCCCGAGTTGTGTAATCTCTGCAGTGCTTCATTTAATGTTTTTGCGCCACCAAGACCTGCAGGATCATCTTGCGGACCCAGAATAACAAAATCGTTATGCATAACAGATAGCCGTTCAACACCATGACCATTATCAACAAAACTGATCTCTGCAGCAGGGGCATGTACCATGACTACATCAACATCGCCATTTTCACCAAGACGCAATGCCTTACCAGTACCCACTGCAATAACATCGACCTTCACATCAAAATTTATTTCAAATGCCGGGTGCAGTTCTGCAAGCAGACCCGAATCAAGATGGATTTGTATTAACCAATGTCATGGCCCAAGAAGAGGCTGCCACATTACTTGCCGAAGCAGATGACTATTTTTAACCACGTAGGTCGAGCAAAGGGATGCCCGACACCAGGACTTGAGCCATGAAGAAAACTATTTTATCAATCGCCATAGTGCTGTTGAGCGCGCCAGCGTTCTCGGCTGTCACTTTAAAGATCGCCACTGCGACGCCGGACGGCACACAGTGGATGAATGACATGCGCTCAAGCGCAAAAGAGATCAAAGAGCGTACAGACGGTCGTGTAGCGATCAAGTACTACGGCGGCGGAATCAAAGGAAATGACGCCAAGGTGTTGGGTCAGATTCGTATCCGCCAGCTACAGGGTGGAGCGTTTACTCCGTCGGCTCTCGCGTCACAGTATTCGGACCTGAATCTCTACGGAATGCCGCTGGTTTTCGATTCAGAAGAAGAAGTGGCGTTTGTTCGCAGTCGCATGGACGCCCGATTGCAGCAAGGCCTTGAGGATGCCGGGTTCGTGAATTTTGGTTTCGCATCGTCCGGATTCGCCAACATCATGTCCAGTACGCCGGTCAAATCGCTGGCTGATCTCAAAGGAAAGAGAGTCTGGGTGCCTGAGGGCGACAGGATCGGCTACAGGTCGATGGAAGCGCTGTCTCTGAACCCGGTGACATTGCCGTTGACTGATGTTTTGACTGGTCTTCAGACCGGCCTCATCGATATCGTTATCATTCCACCCATCGTCGCTTTGGTGTTGCAGTGGCATACAAAGGTCAAATATGTAACGGAACTACCATTGGTGTATTCATTCGGCTATATGGCCGTCGACAAGAAGACCTTTGACAAGATCAGCGACGACGACAAGGCGATCGTCCGTGAAGTGATGACCCGAACGTATGAGAATTTCGACAAGGTCAATCTGATCGAGAACCGAAAAGCATTCGATTCGCTGGTAAAAAGCGGCATCGAGCGTGTGGAGATCGATGCGGCCGAACTTGCCCGGGTTAGAGACGTGTTGCTGGCGTCAAATCTAAAACTTGGTAATGAAGGCGCGTTCAATGTCGAGCTTTATGAGGAAATGCTCCGCCACATTGACCAGTATCGCAGCGAGAAAGTCGCTGCAATTGAGTAGCCAACACTGTGAAGATTAAGCTATTGCTTGGTCGACTCGAGAAGGCCGGTACGGCGCTTGAAACAATAATGCTGGTATCAATGCTGACGGCGATGATGCTTGTCGCCGTTGGGCAAATTATCATGCGCGA
>JAIVVP010000171.1:0-4556 GCA_049189775.1 Gemmatimonadota bacterium
CCCGTGTCATCTAACGGATCAACCATAGCTAAAAAGGAAAATAGAAGCACCAGAGAAAATAGTGCCAGCAAGGTTATCTTGATCAAGCTCACTGCAATATAGCGATCGAGTATTTTCATGGATTAATAGATGGGGCCTGTAACACTTGCAGACCCTTGTTCTGTTTCAAACGACGTTTGATTTGAGGCAAATAATAAAGCACCAGCATGGCAATGATTAATAAAGCATGAACCCACCATAGACCTATGAATGAAGGGATCTCATCACGTTTTAATAATGTTTTAGAGACGCCCAGAAGATTGCTATAAATAAAATAGACAAGCATTGAAATAAATATCAATGTAGAGCGTTTCTCACCGATAGGTAATTGACTGAGTAAAACTGCGAATAGTGATAACAACATACATGAAAAAACTGATGCAGCTCGCCACTGTAATTCTGCCTTATATTTAGCAACATCTGAAAACAACAAATCAGATGTCGGAACCGCCCTCAGCCTCATTGCTGATACTAATCCTGCCTCAGGGGTCTCTAACAATATCGCGTATGTCTTATACTCCGTGATTTTATAATCAAGTCCTCCAGGAACCCCGACATAACGACGCCCATCCTCGAATTTGATATAGCGATTACCAGATTCCTTGTCCACTTCGAATACAGCCCTGTCCGAAGTTAATACTCCCAGTTTCCCATGTTGCCTTATCTGCAAAAAAATATTTTCCATTGCAGTCTTGTCATCAGAAAGAGATTCAATATAAACCACCCGATCGCCTTTACTGAATTCCTTGAACTGTCCAGCAGCAATCCCGGTAATATCGGCATCTTGTCTGGCCTGAGCTTTTAACTCTTCCAGTCTTACTTCTGCCCACGGCGCGACAAAAAATGATACAACCGCAATAAAGATACACACTGGCAGAATCAGGGAAAAAACTATTTTTAATTGTTCCAGTTTGCTCATTCCGGAGGAGGACAGGATTGCCATTTCATTATCACTGACCAGTCGGGAATAAGTGAGAATCACGGCAAGAAATATGGTGACCGGGAGTAATTTTGGTAACACGGAAACCAGTTTTAACCAGAGAAACTCAAAAACAAGGGAACCGGAGATTTTGCCTGCAGCGGCATCGGCCAGATAACCGACAAACCTGTCGCTGGAATAGATCAGGAATAACAGTCCGGCCGCCCATAAGAACCGCTGCAGGATTTCTTTATGGATATATCGCCTGATGATCAATGTGCATGTCCCATGAGCGTGCTTGTGTTAAGTGTTTTTGCGTCCATTGGCATAAATGAATAAACTGGTACCCAGAAAAGCTGGCCAATTCGATTAATATTACCATACTGGGTCAGCAGGCATTTAATCAATCAAACTGGCAAAAACAGAAAATTATGAATTTCACAATCAAAAGCGGTAACCCTGAGAAACAACGTGCAGCCTGTGTTGTTGTTGGCATCTTCGAATCTAATCATCTATCAATAGCAGCCAAATCAATCGACACTGCGAGTAAAAAATACCTTACGAATATACTTAAACGTGGCGATATCACTGGCAAAATTGGCCAATCACTTTTACTGCATAATGTTCCAGGAACATCATCAAGCAGGCTCTTGCTGGTGGGTTGTGGCAAGGAAAAGGAACTGGATGGAAGCCGTTATCGAAAGATCGTTGCCAATGCGATTAACAAACTGAAATTAACCAGTGCAACTGAAGCGGTCTCTTATCTTGCCGAATTAAACGTCAAGGCCCCCAATAAAGAAGGCCCGGGGAAAGAAAGCAAGGATGACTACTGGAAGCTGAAACAATTTGTTGAAATAAGCCAGAGTACTTTATATGAATTTAATCAGTTTAAAACCAGGAACAAGCGACCAAAGAGTAAATTACGCAAACTTGTATTGATGGTTTCTGACCGCAAACTTGTCGCTACTGGCGAACGTGCCATTAAAGATGGTTGTGCTATTGGCAATGGGGTGTCACTCGCACGTGACCTGGCTAATCTACCTCCCAATATCTGCACCCCTTCCTACCTGGCTGAGCAGGCAAAAAAACTAGGCAAGTCTCAAAAATCTGTCAAGGTGACGGTACTAGATGAAGCCGCAATGGAAAAACTCGGCATGGGTTCTTTGCTGTCTGTGTCTCAGGGCAGTCGACAACCCGCCAAGCTCATCAGTATGGAATATAAAGGCGGCAAAAAAGATGAAAAACCGTTTGTTCTGGTCGGTAAAGGCGTCACCTTTGATACTGGTGGTATCTCAATAAAACCCTCTGCTGCAATGGATGAAATGAAATATGACATGTGTGGTGCGGCCAGCGTCTTTGGGGCTATTAAAGCGGTTTCTGAAATGGGACTACCCATCAATGTTGTCGGTGTTGTCCCCACAGTGGAAAACATGCCTGACGGAGAAGCAACCAGACCAGGGGACATCTACACCAGTATGTCCGGACAGACGATTGAGGTATTAAATACAGATGCAGAAGGTCGTTTAATCTTGTGTGATGCACTGACCTTCAGCGAAAAATTTAATCCTGCAACCATCATTGATATCGCCACGCTTACCGGTGCCTGTGTCATTGCCCTGGGGAAACATGCCTCAGGCTTGCTGAGTAATAATGATTCCCTGGCCAAAGATATACTTGATGCCGGCGAAACTGCCGGGGATCGCGCCTGGCAACTGCCCCTCTGGGACGAGTATCAACATCAAATTGATAGCCCTTTTGCGGACATGGCAAATATCGGTGGGCGCGAAGCAGGTACCATTACTGCTGCATGTTTTCTCTCGCGATTTACTAAAAAGTTCAAATGGGCACATGTCGATATCGCGGGTACGGCCTGGCTAACCGGGAAAAATAAAGGTGCTACGGGTCGACCTGTTCCGATGCTGGTTCAGTATCTGGTTGATCGCTGTGAATAGGATTCCGCTGAAATGGGACAAGTAAATTTACCCCAGGTAGATTTTTATATACTCCCGGAAAATGGAAACCAGAAGCACTTTGCCTGTGCGCTGATCCAGAAGGCCTGGAAACAGGGAAATAATATTTTTGTGAATACACGTTCTGGATCCGAGGCAGCAGCCTTTGATGATTTGCTGTGGACATTTAATGACATCAGTTTTCTGCCGCATTGTCTTGCTGCAAATGACAATACTGAAGACTCACCAATTGTTATCGGTCATGATGGTCAAATGAATAGTCAAATACCGGATCACACTTCCATCATGCTCAACCTGACTGATCAAATGCCACGGGACACAAGCAAGCTAAAAAGGATCCTGGAGATTGTTGCCGGTAGTGAAAGCGAACGACAGCAGGCCCGCAAGCGTTATGCTGAATATCGTGATCAGGGGCATGAATTAAACAACCACAAGATAGAATCCAGTGATGGCTGAGGATAAACAGGATAACGCAGGCGTCTACGAAGCCGACATAACAGAGTCCATCGATGAGCTTGAAAGCCTGATTAAGGAGACCAAACTACCTGCAAAACCTCAAAACGAAATACCCGTGCTCAATGACATTGTCGATCCGGCCGAGGTAGCAGGATATACCCAGGGCGAATCATCGACAGCAGCGACCACCACAACTAGTACTATTGAAGATATCTCCCTTGAAAAACTGAACGAGCTGGTTGATTCAGTCGATCGAAAACTGTCCAGTGAACTTGATTCCCTCGTGGATATACTCAAGGAGACCATCAAGGACAGCATCATCGACGATCTAAAAGAGGAATTAAAAAAAGGGGCGGCGCAAACTGAACCAGCCCCTTCCAAAACAGATTCCCCTGACAAGCCTTCTGAATGAGCCATCCCAGCAGTGGCTTTCACTATCATTTGCTTGTTTCTAAAAATAGTGATTTTTCGTGGCCGGTTTTTGCTCCTCGGCTTTGACTCCTGTGTCGCCCTACCTCCTGCATCCTTGCAGTCGTGCAAACTGGCATACGACCGCCATGGATGGCGGAAGTGTCGAAAATGCAGGAGCAATTTTCTACCAGTACATCCTGTACATAACCTTTATTTCTCTACTAAACACGGCATAATGCCCGTCCTTCAAGGCGTGTCCTTAAAGAAGACAACAGCCATAGACAAGACAGGCCAGAATTAGATAAAAATGGATAAATCCTACAACCCACAATCTATAGAAACCAGGTGGTACCAGTTCTGGGAAGATAACGGTTATTTCAATACTGAAAGACACCCTGACGATGCGCGCGATGATAAGGAACGCGAAAGCTTCTGCGTTATGCTACCTCCACCTAATGTCACCGGTCGATTACATATGGGACATGCATTCCAGGACACCATTATGGATGCGATGACCCGCTACTACCGCATGAAAGGTGATAATACCCTGTGGCAAGCAGGTACCGACCACGCTGGCATCGCCACCCAGATGGTAGTGGAACGCCTGATTAACGCTGAAGGTAAAACCCGCCATGATTACGGTCGCGAAAAATTCATTGAGCGTATCTGGCAATGGAAAGAAGAATCTGGCAATACCATCACCCAGCAGTTACGCCGCATGGGCGCATCTCTGGACTGGTCGCGCGAACGCTTTACCATGG
>JAIVVP010000172.1:0-4554 GCA_049189775.1 Gemmatimonadota bacterium
GACCAACTTCGAGCATATCGTAGTCAAAAAATTCCACCACTACGTGATGATAAAGTTTTACTGGCGATGAATGGCATGATGATATCAACGCTGAGTCTGGCTTCTTATGTTCTTGATGACCCCGCTTATAAAGATGCTGCGATACGTGCAGGACATTTATTGTGGGCAAAACTCTGGCATGACGATGCCTTGTTCAGAGTTTATTTTGACGGTAGACATTCTATTCCTGCGAAACTGGATGATTATGCCTATTTTATCCAGGCCCTTATGGATTTGTACGATATCGATGGTGATCCTGTCTGGTTACAGCGTGGTCGTACCCTCGCCAATATCATGAACAGGCACTTTCATGATGGTGTGCAGGGAGGATTCTTTATGTCAGATGTGGAGAACGCATTGTTTGCCAATCCGAAAAGTTTGCATGACGGTGCCCTGCCTTCTGGAAATTCAGTCGCGATCATGGCATTGGCAAGCCTCGCGCTTCGTACAGGTGACCTTTCTTATCAAGATCATGCAAATGAGGCTTTACAGGCAATATCACCAGCTCCCGGGGAAAAGATATTTTCTTCTGCTTCTTTATCCAGGGCACTGGATTTACTGGTTCATGGCGAGGTTGGTAAATATCAATATGGTGCACGTGGTGCAGTCAAGGCAACAGCAGAAATAAAAACCATCAAGAAAGATAAATTTATTGAGGTAAAATTACAGCTTGCCGATAATTGGCATATCAATGCTCATCAAACTAATAATAATCAATCTAATTCTGATCAAACCAGGGCTATTGATATCATCCCCACATCCGTACACATTGATACAGATTATTCTGCAGCTCTACTAAACAAGATTGTTTATCCTGAATCGATAAGTAAAAAATTCAGTTTTCTCGAGACGCCACTGCAAGTCTACGAAGGTGATGTCATTCTGCGCGGTTCACTAGATATCGATGACAGTACCCGCATGAATAATATAGTCCCCATAATCATCCGGTTTCAGGCCTGTAATGACCAGGTATGCCTGGCACCGGAAGAACTCACACTCAGGGCTGTTATGTAAAGTTATGATTCGACTTTCAAAATACTTCTGCAGATTCTTCATCCTGCTCACCCTGGTCATAAACCTGCTTGCATGTGAAACCCCATCGGAACATCAACAAGCAGTTGTTTTGTCAGGTCTTACCATGGGGACCACGTACACAATAAAATTAAACGTAGTCGATACGAAGATCGATCGCGCCAGGATTTCAACAGAAATTAATCAGCGGCTGGATAAAATTAACTCCCGGATGTCTACCTATATGGAAACGTCCAGGCTTTCCATTTTTAATCAATCAAATACACAAGACTGGCAAGAAATTCCGGTCGACCTTTATACAGTAATCGAAGAAGCGTTAAGGATAAACCAGCTGAGTTATCGTGCTTTTGATATCACCATAGGACCTGTTGTTAATCTCTGGGGCTTTGGCCCAAAAGCACAGTTAGAAGTCGTTCCAGATGAATCAACAATCAGGGAAGCACTTGATAGTGTTGGATCTCAACATATCCATTTACGCAAAGAGCCTTATGCAATCAAAAAAGACAAGCCGGATCTGTATATTGATCTTTCAGCCATCGCAAAAGGCTATGCTGTTGACGTGATTGCCGATTATCTTGATGAACTGAGTATCAAGAACTATATGGTTGAAATCGGTGGTGAAATAAAAACCAAAGGCATCAATCCAGATAATAAGATCTGGCATATTGGTATTGAAAAGCCTCTGGATGATCAGCGCTCCGTACAAACGGTCATCACCCTGAACAATACTGCTATGGCAACATCAGGCGATTACCGTAATTATTTTGAAGAAAACGGCATCCGCTATTCACACACCATCGATCCATCGACGGGAAAACCGATCACACATAAACTCGCTTCTGTAACAGTTTTACATCCTTCAGCCATGACTGCAGATGCCATGGCCACTGCACTGCTTGTACTTGGTTCGGAACGTGGTTCTGAATTAGCACTCAGGGAAAACCTTGCCGCCCTGTTTATTGTCCGCGACAAAGATAATTTTATTGAAATCATGACGCCTCAATTTAAACATGCAGTTGTCAATCCAGAATGAATGCACTGACATTTCTATTTGCACTGGCAATACTGGTATGGTTCTGGCAAAACAGTTTACGTCTACGAGAAATTGCCATACACAAATGTAAAATCAGCTGCCGGACAATGGATCTACAATTACTGGATCAAACAGTCGCCCTGCATAAGGTTGCAATCAGCAGAGATAGTCGTAATCAGGTTAAATTACTCCGTCGTTATCATTTTGAGTTCAGTATCGACGGGCATGACAGGTACCAGGGGTCCATCACTTTTCTTGGACAGGGCGTCGACCATATGCAACTTGACCATCCTGATGGACAAATTATTTTACACAGTGATGAGGCGAAAAAACTGCATTAATAATTGTTATACTATGCGAAGTACAAGTTAAATAAATTAATTTCCGTCGAGGAATCCACCATGCCTTCATTTGATGTTGTCTCAGAGGTCGATATGCATGAACTCTCAAATGCCATTGATCAGACCAATAGAGAAGTCTCCACCCGTTTTGATTTTAAGGGTAGTAATTCACGTGTTGAACGCAAAGATGCAGAAATGACCTTGATTGCTCCAGCAGAATTTCAGATAGACCAGATATTCGACATATTGCAAAATAAACTGGCCAAGAGAAAAATTGATACTGGCTGTCTGGACAAGGGTGATATCAAGGAATCAAATAACGAGGCAAGACAAATTATTATTGTCAAACAGGGACTGGATAAAGAACTGACAAGAAAAATTACCAAACTGATAAAAGAGTCAAAACTCAAAGTCCAGAGTACCATTCAGGGAGAACAAGTTCGTGTCACTGGTAAAAAGCGGGATGATCTACAGGCAGTGATGGCTCTACTTAAAGATGCAGGTCTGTCACTGCCACTACAATATACAAATTTCAGGGATTGACAGCCCTGTATGCACCCTGTTTACGATCTACACACGCACACTACTGCTTCAGATGGAGAATTTTCACCAAAAGGCCTGGTTATTAAAGCAAAAAGCAGTGGTGTAGATGTCCTGGCGATCACTGATCATGACTCGACTGACGGTATTGCCGAAGCCGAAAGTGAGGCGTGCAAGCAAAACATCAGGCTACTTCCAGGCATTGAACTTTCGGTCTCATGGATGGATAAAAATTTTCATATTGTAGGCCTTGGGATAGATCCGGATAACGAAAAATTAAAAACATCACTTAAACAGACTGAAGAATTACGGCAACAACGAGCAATCAAGATAGGCAAAAAACTGGAAAGAATTGGCGTCACAAAAGCATATTATGAAGCCAGAGATCTGGCAGGCGATAATACACTTACTCGTAGTCATTTTGCTCGCGTCCTCGTTAATCAAGGTTTTGCTAAAGATACCAGAGAAGTTTTCAAAAAATATCTGGTCCACAATAAACCCGGATTCGTTAAAACAAGCTGGGTAGAAATGGAATCGGGTATCAAGCTCATCAAAGATTCAGGTGGTGAGGCGATTCTTGCTCACCCGCTGCGCTATAACATCACGGCCAGCTGGCTTAGAAGGTTCCTTACAGCATTCAAGGAATCTGGCGGGATCGGTATTGAAGTTGTTACCGGAAGTTCAAACGCAGATGAAATAAATACTGCTGCTGCTTACGCCAGGCGCTTCGAACTGTCTGGATCTGCAGGTTCTGATTTTCACGGCTATGACAATACCTGGGTCAAACTAGGTAAACTGGCTGCTATGCCAGAATCAGTCACACCGGTATGGGAAAAGTGGGAAGGATAGTTCTGTAATAGCAGATTTCTATCAAAAAAATAAATCTATCCCCTTTAATCTTTAAACATTACATAACAATAGAACAATGCAACAAATAAAAATACTCACTTATATCATAATACTAGGCTTAGCTGTTCCCACAATACACGCGCAAGAAACCGGGATTCATTCAGCGTTTAATGGCGAATGGATTTTCGAGGAGAAACTGAGTGATGACACAGACGAACAAGTTGAAAAGGCAATAAAAAAATCTGGTGGAAAAGCAACCAGGAAAAAAGGCAAGGGTCGGTACAAAGGAGGCCCGGAGGAACAGGCCATATATGATCATATCTCATATGACGAAATGTTAACCATTAGTTACAAACAACCAGAATTTCGTCTAACTTATGATGAAGGTTTTAATAGAATATTCCATACTGATGGTCGAGGTCGCACTGTCAGTGCTAGCGGAAAAAGTGCTGGCGACAATAAGGACTTTTCCTTTGCAAGTTGGGTAAATGAAAACAAGTTTATTGTAGAATCTCGCCCTCGTGATGGCGGGAGCATCGCCGAAACCTATTCACTTTCGGCAGATGGGAACCAACTGACGGTGGAATTACATCTGGAACCCCGTTCCTTTATGTATCCCATAGAAATAATTCGCGTCTACAAAAAGGCAGAAAATAATCCTGCGCTTTTTAAAAAAGGGGATAAATAGTAAATCTATCCCCTTTGCTAATACGATATTTT
>JAIVVP010000173.1:0-4503 GCA_049189775.1 Gemmatimonadota bacterium
GTTTTTTATATCACCATAATATTAGTTATTACTATCTATAGACATGAAAAATGAAGCCTGAATTACATTAGCGGTTCTGCAACAGCTCCAAAGCCTGAGATCAGTCGGGTACTGATTTGCTTATTATTTGCACCGGTACCTGGAAATTGACCTACATTCTCGTAATGATTGTAGAACTCGGGATCATCAATTGGCACAGGAGCCATTCCTTCACGCAATTCAAAACTGCTTGTATACCGGAAAGGCCATATATCAAATATCGGCAGCATCCTTGATATTGATTGGACAATTCCGGTTATATGACCAAGTAGTGGAACCTGTTGTCGCTTTGCAATGGTCCAGCTATTTTGTGGTTGCATTGCCAGTTTAATATCATCTGCAAGTTCTGCTGCAAACTCCTTGTCTGTAATTGTTACAGTAACTTCTGTATTGATTGCAACTCCTCTTGGATCAAAATTGTGTGAACCGATAATAGAAATTTCATTATCAATGACCATTGATTTTGAATGTATGCTTGATCTTGGGCCTTTGGTTTCAATAGGGACAGTATCGTAAAGATCAAGGCCTGGTGCTTCTTCAGGATCATATTCATACAAACCATCTGCATCAGGCGGTGGCTGTAATTTTTCCAGTTCTGCATACCTGGGTATGAATTGTTCAATATCTGCTGGCCTTGGTTTAAATTCATGCATCCTGAACCCGAGGTTTTTGACATTCCTTTTCTTTCTTTTGAATGACAGGGCATAAACGTAATAATGATCAGCTGATGCCAGGCTATTTGTTGACAATGAATACTCTATACCCGGTTTTTCCTCTCTAAGCTCCCTGAATAAATTATAAGCAGGTCTACTGATGATGAAATAGGGTGTTTGCATCAATATAGAATGATCGGCATTTCTGATTGCCAGGCTAATACTCCTGCTGGTATCGATGTCTGCCTTATCATCTTCAATAAATGGTTTCTGGGGACGATCAGCTATAAATTCGATGTCAGTAAGGCTATGTATATTTTTAACAAACTCATCATTGATGTAATCATAATCCAGTGCACGTGATATAAGTTCTTCAAACCCGGATACATTTGAAAATTCCGGTGTTGGTAATATCTGCTGCTTGTCATCGATGAAAAGATGTTCTCTTACGTCTAACAGTTGATCCAGGTCAAAGGTAATGGGATCGACCCAGTATCGTTCAAATGATTTCTCCATATCTTCGGCAACCGATCCGATAACAAGTATGTCTCGATCAACAAAATTAAATTCTGTACCCCTGTCATAATACTCATCAGCAATATTACGTCCGCCTGTAATCGCAATGCGTCCATCGAACACCATTAACTTATTATGCATCCGGTGGTTAAGGCCTTTAAAATTCGTAAAGAATCCTTTCACCATATCCATTCCTGATGACGCAGCCTTCTGATTCAGGGGATTGTAAAGCTTGATTTGCAGGTTCTCATGTAACTGTGCTGTTGCAGCCAGTCTTTTTGCATCATTGCCAGAAAATAATTGATCGCCAATGATACGGACTCTGACCCCTCTTTTTGCAGCAGCAATTAATTCCCTGGCTAATAAACCACCCGATTCATCACTTTTCCAGATATAGGTTTGTATATCAATTGATGTTTTCGCAGCGCGAATTAAATGTATCCGCGCCTCTAGTGCCTTCTCACCGATATTAAGAATATCTGCATATTGTTCAGCATCAACGTTTTCAGAGTCATTGAAATACTGGTCGGCCAAGTCCTGTATTGGTGATAGAATGCTGCAGTGCGTCAGGTCGGCAACCGGACAATTTAGTTCATTTCCTGCTATTACGCGTGGCAATATCTCCTGCTGTTCCTCTATAATCGTTACAGATGAACAAGCAGAGAGTATTATTGCCAGAGATAAAACACTTAATATTCTGATCATGTTGTATTTAAAGCCTGTACATAGGACAAGATTCATTAAACAATTTATGAAAGCCCTCGCATCATTATTTTTATTGTCATCAGTTTTATTATTATTAGGTTGTTCACCAATTAGGTTAAGTGCTGACAACGACATAATAATTCAGCCAGGCTCGATTAATCAAATAGATAAGAGTGACAATACCACTTTGACGGTAATTTCCATGAATATAGCACATGGAAGAAGGGACAAATTTCACCAGGCCTTTTTAGAGGATGAGGAGATTAAAAGCAATGTTGATCATATCGTCAAAATGTCTAATCGTGAGAAACCATTCCTGGTAGCCTTGCAGGAAGCTGATGGTCCATCTTCATGGAGTGGAAAATTCAATCATGTTGAGTATATTTCAAACCAAACCGGACTAAAAAACTACTTCCAGGGCTATCATGTTGACAAGTTTGGACTGCAATATGGAACTGCAATACTGTCCAGTAATGAACTGCATTCCTCAAAATCACACACTTTTGGCTCTCGCTCGATTATCTCATTAAGCAAAGGTTTTGTTTTATCAACGGTAAAATGGCCTGGTGAAGATAATCTTTATGTTGATGTAATTTCTGTGCATCTGGACTTTCTGCTTGATAGTGTCAGGCAAAAACAAATAAATGAATTGATAGCAGTTTTAGAGGAACGAGATAACCCGGTTATATTGATGGGAGATCTTAATGCAGATTCTGAAAGTGATGCAATTCAATCACTGATCGAAATACTGGATCTAAAAGCTTACAAATTCAAACGAGATGGGCTTGAGACTTTTGCAAGATTTAATAAACGATTTGACTGGATACTGATTTCAAAAGAACTGGCATATGTTTCTTATAGAGTGCTTCCTGATGACATATCAGATCATAGCGCAATTATTTCAGAAATCAGTCTGATAAGAGAAGAAGATATTGAACTAATTTCAGCAGGCATCTTTTGATTTTTTATTAAGCTGGCACTTTTATTTTATAGAGTGTGGCATAGAACACGGGTACCAGTAACATGGTCAGTACCGTACCAAACAGTAATCCTGCCATGATTGTTATAGCCATTCCCACCCAGAAGATGTCCTGTAACAAGGGGATCATCCCAAATATGGTTGTTGCTGCTGCCAGTCCAACAGGCCGAAGGCGCGACAAGGATGCATGTACCAGTGCCTCATAAGGAACCTTACCTTCCGCTAACTCAATATTGACCTGATCCAGTAGTACCACGGAATTTTTGATCATCATACCAATCAGGCTCATGCCGCCCAACAGGGCTACAAAACCGAATGCTGCACCGGAAACCAGTAAACCTGCCGTTATGCCGATCAAGGCAAACGGAATCACCAGGGCAATGACAATCGGTGGGCGAAACGCATTAAAAAGTGCCACAACGATAAAGGAGATGATCACGGCGGCAGGTATCATCCCGGGGATCAGAGATGCCTGTGAATCTGCTGATGATTCAATCTCACCGCCCCATTCAAATGTATAACCCGGTGGTAACTCTATTGATTCAACCTTGTTTGCCACCCTCCTCATTATATCAGGTAGTGTGTAGCCAATGACAGGATTGGCCTGAACGGTAATCGTACGTCTTCTGTCACGGCGCCAGATAACCGGGTCTTCCCATGCAGTATGTACATTATTGGTTACCTGCGACAAGGGTACTGTGTATGTCGCTCCTTCTGGTTGTATCTGTAATATATCCAGGCCACCTACATTACGCCGTTCTTCTTCACCCATACGCAGGATGATCGGTAATATGTCATCCCCATCGCGGTATTGGCCGATGGTACGACCGTCAAAGGCACGCTTGGTAGTGTTGCCGATATCCTCCCGGGTAATGGATGTCCATCTTCCACGTTCCTGATTGTAGTCTGGAACAACTTTTAAGGTCCGTTGGCGCCAGTCATTCTGTACCATACCGGTAAGTGGATCGGCTTCCAGAATATCCATAGCGTTGGTCGCTAAAGACCGCAAAACAAATTTATCAGCAATTGCCGGGCCACTGATACGTGCCTGGAATTTCCAGGTATCTGCCGGCCCGACACCGTACTTGATCATGGGAACCTGTGCATCGGGAAAGTGTTCTTCAAACAACGGGGTTAGATCACTGATCAGTCCGTCGATCTCTCTGACATCCTTAACATTAACAATAAGTTGACCATAGGCCTGGTTTGGATCTTCCGGTTCTACTGGCAGATAAAATCGTGGTGGTCCTCCACCTACAAAAGTGGCAACACTATCAATACGTTTATCCTTCAATAAGGCCTTTTCGATACGCTTCATATCATCTGAGACATCCTGGATGCGTGTACCTTCCGGCGTCCAGTAATCCACCATAAACTTGGTCATGGCTGAATCAGGGAAAAACAATTGTTTAACAAAACCAAATCCAATGACAGACAAGACCAGCAAACCAACCATGATGCCAATGGTAATCCAGCGCTGGTTAATTGCCTTGCCCAGGATTGAACGGTAGCTCATATAAAACTTCGTGCCATAGGGATCGGCATTATCACTACCCGCTTCAGGATCCGGCATCATGTCCATGCATTGAATTGGTGTCAGGGTCATAGACA
>JAIVVP010000174.1:0-4468 GCA_049189775.1 Gemmatimonadota bacterium
CTTATTTCTGATGCTGGTTCAGGTGACATTGATGCCCAGCTTCAGCTTGCAGACTTGTATGAGAGTGGATTTGGTGTGCCCGTTGATCTTGCCCAGGCCGCATATTGGTACCGCAAGGCTGCGGATGAAGGATCGGCAAAAGCCCAGAATCAGTTAGGACAATTCTTTGTCCATGGCAAAGGTGTAGCAGAGGATTATTCACAGGCATTTCACTGGTTCACTTTATCTGCAAATCAAAATCAGGATAGCGCCCAGGCAAATCTTGCCTGGTGTTACCAATGTGGCACTGGTACAGAAAAAGATTATACAAAGGCTTTCGAGTGGTATTTAAAAGCTGCAAATAATGGACATGCAGGTGCCAGATATAATCTGGGATATATGTATGCGCATGGTCATGGCACTGAGAAAAATTATGAAGAAGCCTTTCGATGGTATGCCCGTGCCGCCAGACAAGGACACGTAAAAGCAGAATTACTTGGTGGACTGATGTGTATGAATGGTCAGGGAACAGAACAAAACTATGAACAGGCATTCGAGTGGTATCAGGATGCGGCAATGCACGGATATGAAAAGGCCCAGTATAACCTGGCCTTGATGTACGCTGGTGGACATGCTGTTGAACAAGACGACCAACAGGCCTATGAATGGCATAAAAAATCAGCGAAACAGGGCTACGTAAAGGCACAATTTAATCTTGGACTGTTGTATATGCATGGTCTCGGTGTCGAACAGGACTATAGCGAGGCTGAAAAATGGTTCCAAAGAGCTGCAAAACAGGATTACCTGAAGGCAAATTACCAGCTGGGACAAATTTATTTGCAAGGCCTTGATGTGCAGGTAGATGAAACGAAAGCAGCAAAATTTTATCAATTGTCTGCTGAAGGCAATTATGCCAAAGCTCAGTACCGACTTGGGCGACTGTACCATAAAGGTCTGGGTGTAGATCGAGATGAAAAAACCGCCTACGACTGGTTTAGAAAAGCAGCCAAACAAGGAAATTCCAAGGCTCAATGTGCCGCGGCAATCCATCTGGCAAAGGGAATTGGTGTGACAAAGGATTATGTCCAGGCATACGCATGGATGTTGCTCGCAAATAAATCACCAAACTCGCAGATCAAGGATTTTCTATCTAAAATCAGCGAAAAACTGACCGCCTACCAGCTTATTGAAGCCAGGACACTCGCAGATAAATGGTATGGGGAGCAACATCGATTAACGTCTGCATCTGAAAAATCATAACACTGGAGAATTGATGATTGTTAATACTTCCTTTTTCTCTTCGTTGTTTTCCAGTCTCTGTTGCAGGACAACCCTTTTGATTTCGGCGTCTTTCCATTTCAGAATATCGTAATAGCGTCGAATATTTTTCACATAAACCACAGGTTCGGAACCCCTGGCATAACCATACCGGGTTTCTTGATGCCAGTTTTCATCTGCCAATAACGGCAGTCTTTCTCTTACGTCCAGCCATTTATCCGCATCACCGCCCTGAGACTGGGTTAATCTTCTGGCATCCTCCAGATGTCCAAAACCAACATTATAGGCAGCAAGTGCAAACCACAACCTGTCCTCCCCCTGAATCCTTTCCGGTATTTTATCTTTCATCTTATTCAGGTAACGTGCGCCACCCATGATACTTTGTTCCGGATCAAGTCTGTCCTCAACACCCAATGAGTTAGCTGTGTCTGTTGTTAACATCATCAGTCCTCGCACACCTGTAGAAGATTTTGCTTTTGGATTCCAGTGAGATTCCTGATAACTCATTGCTGCCAGAAGAAACCAGTCCAGTTGCGTTTCTCTGGCTGATTTTATAAATAGTTCCTTGTATTTTGGTAAGGTCTTATGAACATTCTCTATAAATACGCGCGTATCAATATAATCAAATGATTTTGCATATTTATAATAATGATTAATTAATTTATCCAATGAACCATTTTTATTTATTTTATTAAAGAATTTTCTGACCGCTTTATCCAGGGAACGATCACTGTTTTGTTGATATACCCATGCAACAGGTAATTCCCCCGTGATATCGAAAGCGACCCTGACTTCAGGAAATAGATAACGATACATGTCGATCCAATTAGAATCTGAAATTGCAATTGGCACCTTATGATCATTCACCATCTTGAGAATTTCAGTCATGCTTTTATTTTCAAGCACGCGCCAGGCAAGCTCCGGATAAAAAAAGCTTAATTTTTTTAACAGCATTTGATAAGACTCGTCTTCACCAATAACTATCTCATCTTCTTTAATATCCGTAATTGATCCTGGTTTTCTGTTTTTCTGATGATAAACAAGTTGCCTCCTTGCCGTGATATAAGCAGGGCCATATTCAAGCGTATTATCAGGGTATCCGGATAATGCTGATGCCGATGATCCGATATGAGCTTTATTCTTATTGATTAGCGATGTCACATCATGCTTGTTTTTTACAATAATCAAATTCAAATCGAGATCCAGACTATCGGCAAACATACTGGCCAGTTCGTATTCCAGACCTTCGGCCTTGCCATCTGATCCTTTAAAATATGTTAGTGGGCTTTCTACAGTGACGAACCGTAACTCACCAGACTCACGAATTGATTCAAGAACCGTCTTTTGATCAGCACATGCCGAAAGTAGTAATACGTAGAGGATAGATAAAAACAATAGTTGAATATTGCTTTTTTGACCCCATATCTCTTTATGGTTTTTATAGTTCATATTTGTCATAGTTATACCATTTATAGTGCTATTCTACTGATCCGAAACCCTGGTAATCTAAATTTCTTATAATCTGACACGATGATCCAGCAGTTAATTCCACTACTTTGTATATTTATTATTGCCTACGCACCTGTGAGCCTTGCAGAGCCGTTGCCTGGTCTGGATCCCTATGACAAAAAGCTTGAACATAAACTGAATAGAGCCGTGCTTGCCAGGGGAGAAGATTATTTACCGAGGACTCGCCATCTCTCTGCTGCGGGACGAGCCATCTATACCAACCGATTGATTCTGGAGGATTCTCCCTACCTGATCCAGCATGCACATAATCCGGTCAACTGGTTTCCCTGGGGAGAAGAAGCCATGACCATGGCAAAAAAAGAAAACAAACTTATCTTTCTTTCAATCGGTTACTCCACCTGCCACTGGTGCCATGTCATGGAACATGAAAGTTTCGAGGACAGGAAAATTGCAGAATTTCTTAATCAACATTTTATTGCCATCAAGGTTGATAGAGAACGACACCCTGATGTCGATGAAGCCTATATGCTTGCTGTTAGACTGGTCGCAGGCCGTGGAGGCTGGCCCATGTCCTCATTTTTGGCACCTGATGGGAAACCCTTCTATGGCGCAACCTATCTGCCACCGGATATCTTTACCGAACTCCTTGAAAAAATTAATACCTCATGGAATAAAGATCCTGAGCTCATTCTAAATCAGGCAAAAGAATTGAGTACACTGGTCACACAAATCATGCAGCACAAGAGTGATTTGAAATCACTCGAAGAAAACACAATTCAACTAACTGAGGAATATTTATTAGGTCAAATAAATGCCTTTACTGGTGGCTTTGGTGATGCTCCAAAGTTTCCCAGTGAACCCGCGTTATTATTTTTATTACAGATTGCTCAACGTCATAATAATCAACTATTGAATCAGGACATTGAAACCACGCTGGACTTGATGTCCCAGGGAGGCATCTATGATCAGATAGGTGGTGGTTTCCATCGTTATGCTACTGATGACATCTGGTTGATCCCTCATTTTGAAAAGATGCTATACAACCAGGCACAACTTGCCCAGGTCTATCTGCATGCCTACCGTATGACTGGAAAAGATAATTATGCACGGGTAGCACAACAGACACTCGATTATATTCTCGAAGAAATGACATCAAATGAAGGTGGTTTTTATTCAGCAACAGATGCAGATAGTGAAGGGGTTGAAGGTAAATATTTTGTCTGGCGTCCTGATGAAATCAATAAGGTTCTTACTGAAGAAGACGCGGCTTTGGCAATTGATTTGTTCTCTATCACTGAAAAAGGAAATTTTGAAGGACGTAATATCCTGCACCTGCCGGTTTCATTAAGTGATTATGCCTTGAAACATAATTTATCATATCAAGCATTGACGCAGAAAGTTGACAGTATCCGCGACCAACTTGAAGCATATCGTAGTCAAAGAATTCCACCTTTACGTGATGACAAGGTCCTGTTGGCCATGAACGGCATGATGATATCGACGCTAAGTCTGGCTTCTTATGTGCTTGATGATCCTGCTTACAAAGATGCTGCGATACGTGCCGGACATTTATTGTGGGAAAAACTTTGGCACGATGATGCCTTGTTCAGGGTTTATTTTAACGGTAGGCATTCTATTCCTGCAAAACTGGAAATGATCAGTGGCTTTGAAAATGAAAAAGTAAGAGAATATATTGGCCTTCCACTGTTAGATCCATTCCTTTTAAGTATTAATTACTTTT
>JAIVVP010000175.1:0-4464 GCA_049189775.1 Gemmatimonadota bacterium
ACAAAATAATTATTACCACTGCAGTATAGACACGAAAGCGAATGAGCCTTGATTCTTCTTCGATATCTTTAAGTGTAAATTTTAATCCCATAAGTTGGTGAGTATTGCTATCAGCTCACGTGATATTTACGGCGTATGTCCCTGAGGATAACAAACAACCAGGGCCACAAAACCATACTGGTAAACGCAGGCATCCAGTAAACCCACGACTTGGGTGGTATACCCATAATTCAACCCGGGTAATAACTTACCTGAACAGGATGATGAAACATTGGAAGAACCCGAAGAAGAAAGAGGTTTCTTCAGTAAATTATTCGGCAAAGATGATGCTGAGGAGGAACTGGAGGAAGCTGAAGTCTCTATCGAAGAGATGGTTGAGATTGAAACTGCAAGTGAACAAATGTCAGCTGATAGTTCAGAGGCTACTGATAATTCAGCATCAAACATCTATGAAAAAGGCCTTGCCTTCGAATTTGGTGAAGGGGTACCGCAAAGTTACAGGACTGCCTTTGAATTTTTCAAGAAATCAGCAGATCTAAATTATGCACCAGCGCAATATAAATTAGGCCTGGCCTATGCTTATGGTCAAGGTGCTGAAAAAGATCCTGAAGTAGCCGTTGAGTGGTATCAAAAATCAGCAGCTCAGGGCTACACTTTGGCACAGAGGACGCTCGCCACACTTTACATGAGTGGTGATGGCATCGAACAAAATAAGCCACTTGCCCTGGCCTGGTACGACATATTGGCCGATAGTGGTAATGTAATGGATGTTCACAGACGTGATGCTTTAAAAGAAAAACTTACGTCGGATGAAATAGATGAAGCAAATATATTGAAACAGGGATTGTCGAACTGATCCAGAATAATTTTATTAGCACTATTTGAAAAAACATTCCGGGAACTAGTCAGCTACAACACAGTCCATCCATTCTATGGACTATAAATTACGACCATTGATAATATGAAAATCAAGTTTGCATTTATCAGTCTGATCGCCTTCTTTATTTTCATCTTTTTTTATTTCGGACTACATGAGTATGCCAATCTGGATACCCTAAAAGCACAACAAACCACCATCTCTGAATTCAACAACACAGACCCTTTAACTGCAGCATTAATATTTTTTACTGTTTATATTGTCATTACGGGATTATCCCTGCCGGGTGCCGCAATCATGACCCTGGCAGGTGGCGCGGTATTTGGCTTGCTCAAGGGAACATTGCTGGTTTCATTTGCATCAACCATAGGCGCAACACTTGCCTTCCTGATTTCACGCTATCTGTTCAGAGAACCATTGCAAAAAAGATTCGCAGAACGACTACATATTATTAATCAGGGCATAGAAAAAGACGGTGCATTTTATCTGTTCACATTACGCCTGGTACCCGCATTTCCATTTTTTATTGTCAATATAGTCATGGGTCTAACCCCGATAAAAACACTGACATTTTTTCTCGTCAGTCAATTAGGTATGCTGGCCGGTACCATTGTCTATATTTATGCAGGTACGCAACTTGCACAAATCAATAGCCTGAAAGATATTTTTTCTGCAGAATTAATCCTGTCTTTCACACTGCTTGGCCTGTTTCCATTGATTGCGAAAAAAACAATTGATTTTATTCAGTCACGACGACAATTAGAGAGCAAAGAAACGGAAAGTGAATCATGAATAAGAATTATAAAAAACCGAATAAATTTGATCGTAACCTGGTTGTATTAGGAGCTGGTTCCGCTGGCCTGGTAACTGCCTATATTGCTGCAGCAGTCAAAGCCAAAGTCAGCTTGATTGAGAAGAACAAGATGGGTGGAGATTGTTTGTATACTGGCTGTGTTCCATCAAAGGCCCTCATCCGTTCTGCAAAATTTCTTGCTCATGCCAGGCGCGCAACGGAATTTGGATTTAAATCTGCTGATGTCGAGTTTGACTTTGCAGATGTTATGGAACGCGTTCAACGTGTAATAAAAACCATTGAACCACATGATTCGATTGAGCGTTACTCGGAACTTGGTGTTGAATGTATCACTGGTGAGGCAAAGATCACTTCACCGTGGACAGTCGAAGTCAACGGAGAAACCTTAACCACACGGAATATTGTCATCGCGGCCGGGGCACGTCCATTTGTTCCCCCCATTCCGGGTATTGAAGATATTGCTTATTACACCTCTGACACGATATGGGAGTTAAGGAAATTACCTGAAAGACTCATTGTACTTGGTGGTGGTCCGATCGGCTGCGAATTAACACAATGTTTTGCGCGTTTTGGCAGTCATGTTTCACAAATTGAGATGTTACCCAGATTATTAATCCGTGAAGACCCGGAAATATCGGAAATGGTAATGCAGCGTTTCAAAGAAGAAGGTGTTTCTGTCCTGACAGATCACAAGGCCATGAAATTTCTGCTTGAGAATGGGGAAAAGATTTTAATTTGCGAACATCAGGGCAAGGAAATTCGTATTGCCTTTGATGAATTATTGGTCGCAGTTGGTCGTACAGCCAATACCACGGGATATGGCCTGGAAGATCTGGACATACCCATAACACGCACAAAAACAATCGAAACAAACGAATTTCTTCAAACCTCTTATCCAAATATTTTTGCCTGTGGTGATGTCGCGGGACCCTTCCAGTTCACACATACAGCAGCACATCAGGCATGGTATGCAGCAGTCAATGCACTATTTGGTGACTTTAAAAAATTCAAAGTGGATTATTCAGTCATCCCATGGGCTACCTTTACCGATCCTGAAGTTGCGCGTGTTGGCATAAATGAAATAGAAGCCAAAGAAAGAAATATCCCTTACGAGGTCACTACCTATGAAATAGACGATCTTGACCGCGCTATTGCTGATGAAGAAGCACATGGGCTGGTAAAGGTGCTGACAGTACCGGGGAAAGATAAAATATTGGGGGTTACTATCGTCGGCGAACACGCAGGCGACTTGATTGCCGAGTATGTCAGTGCCATGCGAAACAACATCGGCATGAATAAAATACTGGGCACCATTCATATATACCCTACCCTGGCCGAGGCAAACAAGTACGTTGCAGGTAACTGGAAAAAAGCGCATGCGCCAGAGCGATTACTTAAGTGGGTAGAAAAATTTCATGCATGGAGAAGAAATTAAATAGTTTCAGGATCTTGATTCATCATCATGCAAGCCTTCCATATCTTCATGAATAATCACTTCCGCATTTGGAAAAGCCTTACATATTTCTATCTCCACCTCATTGGCAATCTGATGTGCTTCCTTGAGCTTTAACTCACCATCCATTTCCAGATGTAGTTGAATAAATATTTGTCTTCCTGAAGATCTCGTCCTTAATTCATGCAGGTTGAGCACTTCCGGATGTTGCAAAGCAATCTTTTTGATTTCTTCTCGCAGCCCATCTGGTAATTCCTCATCCATGAGTTGTGCAAGCGATTGCCTGACAATATCCCATGCACTTTTAAGAATGTAAGCAGCAATCAATAATGCAAAAACCGGATCCGCCAACTGCCAGTCGAAATAAATACTTAATATTAAAGCTACGATGACACTCAGATTAAGTAGTAGATCACCAACGTAATGTAGTGAATCTGCAGTGATTGCAATAGAGCCTGTCTGTTTGACGACATAACGCTGAAACTTAACCAGTATTGCCGTCAGTGTGATGGTGATCAGCATCACAGCAATACCAATAGTTCCATTTTCTATAGGCTGTTGATGATTAAAACGATTAATAGATTCAAAAATCAGGAATACAGATGAGCCGACAATAAAAGCCGCCTGGGCCAGGCCGGCAATCGCTTCTGCCTTACCATGACCATAACGATGCTCATGATCTGCCGGTACCAGGGCATGTCTGACTGCAAACAGGTTTATTCCAGAGGCAAGTAAATCCAGAAATGAGTCAACCAAACTGGAAAACTGCTAAAGAGTACGAAGACATTACCTATAAAAAATGTAATGGTGTTGCTCGTATTGCTTTTAACAGACCTGATGTTAGAAATGCCTTTCGACCAAAAACCACTAAAGAATTATTCGATGCGTTTTACGATGCACAAGAAGATACAAGTATTGGTGTTGTGTTGTTAAGTGCCGAAGGACCTTCAACCAAAGATGGTGTGTATTCGTTTTGTAGTGGAGGAGATCAAAAAGCAAGAGGTCATCAAGGTTATGTTGGTACAGATGGTTATCATCGTTTAAATATTCTAG
The DNA here is from genome assembly GCA_049189775.1 of Gemmatimonadota bacterium. Taxonomy (GTDB): domain Bacteria; phylum Pseudomonadota; class Gammaproteobacteria; order Eutrophobiales; family Eutrophobiaceae; genus SMWN01. The sequence goes on from JAIVVP010000175.1 coordinate 4,198, forward strand.
AAGTACAACGTCAAATTAGGTTTATGCCAAAAGCTGTTATTGCTGTGGTTCCTGGTTGGGCTGTTGGTGGTGGTCATAGTTTACATGTGGTTTGCGATTTAACTTTGGCGAGTAAAGAACATGCTATATTTAAACAGACTGATGCAGATGTTACTAGTTTTGATGGAGGTTATGGATCGGCATATTTAGCTAAAATGGTTGGGCAAAAGAAAGCAAGAGAAATATTTTTCCTTGGAAGAAATTATTCTGCACAAGAAGCTTACAATA
>JAIVVP010000176.1:0-4397 GCA_049189775.1 Gemmatimonadota bacterium
CAATTCCATTCGTGCTTTCTTCAGCAATGATTTCTATTTCCGGCTGTATTGTTGTCTCGATGACTGTTTCTGTTTCAATCTCAACAATTTCAGTATCGGCTTCTGTATCAGCTTGAGGCCCAGGCTCAAGAACAGTGAGTCGCGCATCATTTATTCCCAATTGATCTGCAAAGTTGACCAGTGATCGTTGATTGGCAACCGCATTTTTAACGTCACCAAGGCTAAGCAGGGCACGTTCATCCAGAAGTTGTTGATAAATAGAATTTACCAGTCTTTTCATCTCGGGGCTTTCTACAGCTGCTGCGTGCTCCTGTTCTGAAAGTAGTTGCCACGATGTGACGAATGACATCATGTTGTCTCGTGACCAGCTTTTTTGCTGGATAAAGTCAGTAATCAAGATTTGCCCAGAGTTATATTCAGCCACCTGGACTTCATCTTTCTGTATTGAACTGTCATCAGTTGCAGGAAATAATAATATTATCAGTGTTATAACGGCCAGCAGAATTATAGCTGCCGCGCCAATGACAATATTTTTCTGTTTAATTATCCAGCGGGGGCGGGGAGCTGGTGATGCTTTTGGTTCTGGCCTGTTTACGGGGGGTGTTCCTGCTCTATCTGGTACTGTTGCATCTGAATCAGCAGTTGCAGGGTGAGATAACTGGGTAATTATGTTTTCCCTGGTATTATCAATTATTTCTGGCAAGTTTTCGACGGGAGTCAGATATTCATGCGTCTCAACTTCAATCTCACCGGCACAAATCTTTTGAATTAATTCTCTTCTGGATTTGCGATAGCTGTCCCGGTCAAGCACATTTTGGGCATACTCTTTCGCAAGTGCGCGTAGATCTTTCATTAATTAATATTGGTTCTGTCTTTTGTTGAGCCTGGTTGTGTTACTTCTACTTTATCCTGCTTCTTCCAGGACCAGGCGAAAACCAGTTATGTCATCAGCACCACCGCTATGATCTTTGCTATACGAGATTTCACATTTGGAATGTGCATCTCTAAATGCTCCCCCTCTGGCGGTAATTTTATCACCATCAAGAACCCATTCCTGAACATTGCCTATATAGTTTTTGAGTCCCCAACCATTCGATTTTCCTGATTTGATACTCACAATACCTGTTCCCTTAATGACCTTATCTCCTAAAGCAACTCTGCAGTTGTAGTCTTTTTTAGGTTGTTTACCGCCTGCATTTGCTGCATATTCCCACTCGCTTGTTGTTGGTAAGCGATAGGTTTTACCGGTACGTTCGGAGACCCAGGCTGCATATGCTTTAGCTTCATCCAGTGAAATGTCGGTGATTGGGTTATTGAAATTTTGCTTATTTTTCTCCGGGGTACATGCCTTTGAAATAGCGCAGTACTTACCATAGTCACCTACGGAAATTTCATATTTACTGATGGCAAAGTTGCTACTGAAATCACCTCCCGTTGGCATCACTACCATCAGAGGCCCTCGCCAGCCAGTATTGACAAAGTCATAACAAATGGCCTTGGCGCGTTTGCCATAACCGGCAAGTCTTTTCTCACAACCCCTGCCACTATCGGATGGTTTCCATTCTTTGGGAGCAGCACCGGGTTCTGCTGTGGCAACAGATTCCAGATCCACGACTTCTTTAGCAATTACTTTCTTCGCAGCTGGTTTGTTTGCTGCAATCAATTCGTCCACTTCTGTTTCAGCTGTATCGAAATCCGGATTATCTGTCCACCTGGATTGAGCATTGGTCAGTGTTTTCTTGGCTGATCTTAGAAGCTTGTAGTCTGTCCCTGCGGCATCTTTCTCTGTTTGATAGGCACTGAATACATCATTGGCTTCTGCAATCTTTGCCTCTAATGAAACACTGTATGCATCGACTTCGGGATGTTCAGGAAATTCCGTTAGTGCAGCCTGTAAAATAGTATTTGCTTCACTTAATTTGCCTGTGTTCAGGGCAGTCGCTGCAACTGCAGCATTCGGCCATGGCTGAAGTTTCAGTTGATTCTTGAGGTCTTCAAGCACGGTGCCAGGGAAAAATATTGCCGCATTTTGTGCAAGTGTTGCCGCTGCGTTTTCATTCGTAGTTCTTAAATCATTGATACGATCTTCCAGGCGTTTAATCGAATCCTGTCTGAACTCACTGAATTTAAGAGAACTGGATATTTCACCAATCTTTCTTTGTACGTTGGCGTTATCAAAGTTAACCGCTGAGGTAAATTGCTCGGTTAAATCGACGATATTGGCCTCGACAACATATTCTGTTCTGGCAGCTTTAAGCGTGCCGTTATCCGGGTTTAGTTTCATACCCTCATCGGCAAATTTCAGTGCATTGACATAATCTTTTGCCTCAAATCGGCCTGCAGCAAGATTTGCATAACTTGCCGAAAGTAGAATAGGGGCTTCTTGCGTGACAAAGATGTCATCCGGTACTTCTATTTTGAGTTCTTCATAGTATTCAAGTGCCTTGGCGATCTGATTCGCTTCTGTCTGTGTCTTGAAATCTGATATCAGACCGTCAACCAATAGTTTCTTTTCATGTGCGGATTCAGCCTCTGTAATAGAATCTCTCATGCTGGAAATATCCGCATAATCAGGTGCAAAGCGTTCACCTCTGTCGATAAAGCTTTTGGCGACATCAAAACGTTTGGCATCCAGCGTTTTCTGTGCCTCATCAATATAGAGTCTGGCGATTGATTCACGGATACCTTCAAGATCAGTGGTGATTGAAGCATCTTCTTCAGACAGGCTGTCAAGCTCTCTGACACTGGCCAGCATTTTCGATTCCCACTTCGAATCTTCCATGTTGGGAGATGCAAGTGATTCTTCAATGGTGGTTTTGTCAGTCGTAACAATGGTCTGAATTGCTGCACTTCGTTCAGCACCTGTAAGATGCGCAAGTTTAATTTGTGTCAGTTCTTTGCCAAGTTGTAAGTTACTTAACATTTCCCCATATTCATTTGCCAGTGATTCAGCATCGGCCCTGCTGCCAGTGGCCAGAATATTTTCTAGCTCCAGATTCACTGCATCCTGCATTGAAGAAGCGATTGGAACCAGTGTACTGCTGTCTGCATCGAGTGCGGCCAGTTCTATGACATCGGTTTTTATTTGCTGATAATCAGCAAGTGATGTCAACCCGGCAACTTGAGGATCAAGTTTTCCTTCCAGTGCGACGATCTTGACTGCTTTTTCTATCTTGTTTCTGGCATCAAGCAATTGTTCATCCTTTGGCGCCAGTGCAATACCAGAAGTAATCAATGTCATTGCTTTTTCAAGATTCCCCAGCTCGAAAGCATTATTTGCCAGTAATCTATACTGGTTACTGGCACGAAGATCTGTCAGTAGAGAAGCATTTGGATCAATCTGGGTTCTGATCCTTTCAAGAATAGCCTTGGTATTGTCCAGCATCGTGGAATCATCCTGTTCTTTTGCCAGGACAAGGGCATCTGAGTACTCATTGTAGAGTGTGCTCAGTTGTTGTTTCTTGTTGGTTTCAATATGTTTGGACTGTTCCTGATAAAAATTCGAATCTGGATACAGTTCGCCAGCCCTGGCAAGTATCAGTTCAGCTTCCGGGAAGTTGTAATCGTTGCCTGTCGTGTCAGTGAGTCCGGTTATTTCATTTCTGAAGTAGGTTTGAATTGCTGTTTTTGCATCATCAATAATTGCTCTTTGATCTGTTTTTTCCAATTCATTTATTGCGGCCAATCGATCGATTATTATCTGTGTGTTGCCGGTATTGATGTCGGCAACAATCTGGTCGATCTCTTGCTGATGATAGTAATTCATGACTGGCAGTGTTCCACCAAGACCGATGGCCACAACAAGTATCGCAGCAATCGTCAGTGGGCTTTTATACCAGATATATCTTGCTTCAAATTCCTCAAGGAAATGTTCAACCGTAGGACTGCGATCCTTACGTTCAAAAGCGATGGCTCTTTGCAGGGCACGGTTTTGTTTTTTCTTTAGCCCCTTGACGATGGGTGGTTTGAGATTATTTTCCCTGGCCTTGTTTGCAGGTAATTTATTAAAAGGATGTTTGCCTGTTAATAGTTCATAACACATACAACCCAGTGCATAGGTGTCATCACGCGTGTCAGGCTCTTCACCTTCCAGCATCTCTAAACTGGCGTAGGCAGGTGTCAGTGCGCCCAATTTGGGCATTCCACGACAGCCGTCCGCCACTTTTGGTCGGGCGGGCCCAATAGCTGCCCAGCGTCGCCGTCACGCCCGAGCAGCGCATCGAAATCAGGTCGGTGACCGTAGCCCGCGCCGGCGTGGACACAGCGGTCATCACCGCCGGGCTCAGCCCCGGTGAAGATATCTGCGTGAGCAACCTCCAGTACGTGACCGACGGCATGGAAGTGCGCGTGCCGGCGCGGACAGCACCGGCCGGCGGCGCAACCGACCAGGACGCCAC
>JAIVVP010000177.1:0-4389 GCA_049189775.1 Gemmatimonadota bacterium
GCCTTAGAAAAAATGATCTGGGCTGAAGCCGATAAGTTGGGATTTTTCATTAATACCGTAACAGACCCTGTGCTCGCCAAAGAAAAGCAGGTGGTGAAAAACGAAAAGCGCCAGAGTGTGGATAATCGTCCTTATGGTCACAATCAATATGTGATTGATAAAAACCTTTACCCTGAAGGGCACCCTTATAGTTGGCAAGTGATTGGTTCGTTAGATGATCTGCAAAACGCAACGCTTGCTGACGTGAAAGAGTTGAATCATGGGATGTTCAAAAAATGCTGGAACTTGCTGAAATACATGGCGTGACCATTACAGATATTTTATTAACACACAGCCATCATGATCATATTAACGGTGTCGGAACTGTACTTGATAAATATGATGCTGAATTACATTTATCCCAGCCCGAATCTATATTCTGGGGTGCAGAACCAGGCAAGCCTTCTTTACATTATGGTGGAGACATCATTCAGTTAGGCGAGACCGAAATTGAGATGTTACATACACCGGGTCACACACCCGGTTCTGTCTGTTATCAAATTGATAATGAATTGATTACTGGAGATACCATGTTTGTGTTTGGTTGCGGACATTGCAATCTTGGTGGTGACCCAAATATCTTGTTCGATACCTTAAGACATATGAAAGACAGTTTACCAGCTTCAATGATCATACATCCCGGACATAATTATTCCGACAAACCGACATCAACCTTTGGTGAGCAGATAGAAGGGAATCCATTTCTGCATTTTGACAAGCGTGAGGATTTTGTTGAATTCCGAACAAATGTGCATTCAAGAATTCGCAGTACGCCCTATCAATCAGTGAGTCATGAACAAGCAGAGAGAATGTTAAAGCAAGCTGACTAGGTGTGCTTTCAATGTGAAAGCAAACATTCATGAAGATTACTTTTCCTGCCCCATATGGGGTGTTTTGTTGCCCTCAAATTTATTTTTTCTCATATAAAGTTAGAATGAGAACCAGTTCCCTGCAGGATAACAATAAATGAGAACCAGTTCCTTGTAGGGTAACAATAAATGAGAAAGAGTTACTTGTAGGATAACAATGAATAAGTAATCATTTTTTGATATGGCGGTCACACGGCGTATTTGTCCAGATAAAGACAAACGCGTGTGATTTACGGAACCAACAACATGGAATAAATATTTGTGAAAGATATTCGCATCATGATCGTGGATGATGAGCCCTCCATTCTGGAACTGGCACAAAGGCACCTGGAAAAGATGGGTTATTGTGATATAACCTCCTGTCGGAGTGGTCAGATTGCACTAGAGACATACCAGGCAAGCACTGTCTCATTTGACATTATCATCAGCGATCTCAACATGCCTGAAATGGATGGCGTCGAATTCCTAAGGCATCTTTCTGAAGCAGATTACAGTGGCGGTATCATCCTGCTAAGTGCTGAAGATGAGAGAATTCTGGAGGTAGCACAAAATCTTGCCAAGGCAAGAAACCTCAATGTCCTGGGGTATATATCCAAACCGTTCAAGAGAAAATCACTTGAGTTATTGATCTCAAAGTATTCACCGCACGCCACGATAACATCTGCCCCACCACCAGATGAAATCACTGAAGAAGAATTGCGTGCCGGAATCAATGGCGATGAATTGCTCGTTGCCTTTCAGGCCAAGACAGCTATTGCAACAGATAAAGTAATAGGCGTAGAAGCACTGGCACGCTGGAATCACAGTGAACGTGGTTTGTTGCCCCCGCTAACATTTATCTCGCTCGCAGAACGATGTGAATTGATTGATGAGCTAACCCATAGTATCTACAGGAAAACGCTTTCCCAGATGAGGGACTGGCTTGATAAGGACATTATTCTGGAGGTATCAATCAATATTTCTGTTAACTCATTCACCAGTGATGGTTTTGCTGATTTTTTGATCAACACCGCTGAAGAATACAATGTAAGTCCGGAATTGATCATATTTGAGGTCACTGAAAGCCGCCTTATGGATAACATGCTGGACTGTCTTGAAACATTATTACAACTTCGTATGAAAAAATTTAGACTATCGATTGATGATTTTGGTACCGGACATTCCACTATGTCACAACTTAAAAATGTGCCCTTTACTGAACTGAAAATTGATCAATCTTTTGTTGGTAGTGCATGTGAGAATTCAACTGCTCGTTCGATATTTGAGTCGAGTGTATTTCTTGCCAAAAAACTGAATATGTCCACCGTGGCTGAAGGTGTTGAAACCAGGGAAGAAATGGCCCTGGTGGAAGAACTTGGCTGTGATCAAATGCAAGGTTTTTACATAGCCAAACCAATGTTCGCGGATAAATTTGAAGAATTCATTCAGACCTGGCCTACTAGTATTCTCAAGATTCCTATAAGCTCAAGCTGATTATTTTTTCCTGTTGAGGATGCGTAAACGCAGTGCATTCAATTTAATGAAGCCTTCAGCGTCCTGTTGGTTATAGGCGCCCGCATCATCTTCAAAGGTAGCAATGTTTTCATCAAACAGGCTGTCTGACTCTGATTTTCGACCAGCAACAATGACATTTCCCTTGTAGAGTTTAAGACGCACTGTGCCATTGACTCGAAGTTGAGTCTGGTCAATCAGTGTCTGCATGGCTTCACGTTCCGGACTCCACCAGTAACCGTTGTAGATCAAACTGGCATAGCGTGGCATCAGATCATCTTTAAGATGAGCGACTTCACGATCCAGTGTGATCGATTCAATGGCCCGATGTGCTTTTAACATAATGGTACCGCCCGGTGTTTCATAACAACCACGGGACTTCATGCCGACATAACGGTTTTCAACAATATCAGCACGTCCAATACCATGTGCACCACCAATTTTATTTAATGCAGCGAGTACTGTTGCAGGTGACATGGATTCTCCATTGATGGCAGTAATATCACCTTTGGTAAATTCCAGTTCAATAATCTCTGCCTTGTCTGGTGCCTGTTCAGGAGAAACACTCCAGCGCCACATGTCTTCTTCAGGTCCGCTCCATGGATCTTCCAGAATGCCACCTTCATAAGATATGTGTAATAGATTGGCATCCATAGAATAAGGCGAACCGCCGCCAGGTTTCTTTTCGACAACGATATTGTGTTGCTTGGCATAGGCCAGCAGCTTTTCACGAGAATTCAGATCCCACTCACGCCAGGGGGCAATGATCTTGATATCAGGACTCAGTGCATAGGCACCAAGTTCAAACCGCACCTGATCATTACCTTTACCCGTTGCACCATGCGAGATGGTATCGGCGCCGGTTTCATTGGCAATCTCTATCAGCCGTTTTGCAATCAAAGGTCGTGCGATGGATGTGCCTAACAGGTATTCACCTTCGTAAATGGTATTGGCACGAAACATTGGGTAGACAAAATCACTGACGAATTCTTCGGTCAGGTCATCAATATAAATTTCTTTAATGCCCAGGGCTTCGGCTTTGGCGCGTACTGGCTCAACTTCCTCACCCTGTCCGATATCTGCTGTGAAGGTGACGATCTCACATTGATATTGATCCTGTAACCATTTCAGGATCACGGAAGTATCCAGACCTCCGGAATAGGCAAGAACAACTTTGGATGTTGTGTTTTCAGTCATTAATAAAACTCCAGCAGCAATGTCCTGTCAGGAAGAAGCATGACAGGGCAAACAAAAGGGGCGCTATTGTAACTGCTCAATAATACTGCGTGAAGGGTAGATAACGGGTGATGTGAGATGTTTCTGGGCTATATGCAGTGATTCACAGCTTATTTAATGAATTTCCTGATTTCTTCCACGACAAAATCAGGATTTTCTGCATGTAGCCAGTGACCTGTATCTGCAACTGTAATGAATAGTGCGCGTGAAAAAATCTTGAATATTGTTCGTTCATATTCATGTTTTATATAGTCTGATTTTTCACCCTTGAGAAAAAGCACCGAATTTTGATATTGCATGACATCATGATCAACAGGAAAGTCCATGAGTGCATCGATATTGGCTTGAATGGCGTCAAGATTGATTCGCCAGCAAAATCCGTCTGCAGAATTCTTCAGATTCTGAAGTAAAAACTGTCGTAAGGTCTCCGGCTGGACAGTGGTGCGCAAGTGTTTATCAGCTTCCTGTCTGCTGGAAATCTGATCCAGCGGCAATGCCTTGAGTGAATCGATCAGTTCATTAAAACCATGTTCATATTTCACAGGCGCAATATCAATAATGACCAGTCTTTTGATGATTTCCGGATGCTGTAGTGACATTTGCATGGCGACCTTGCCACCCATGCTGTGCCCGATAACAGTAACATTCTGCAGGGAATGCTCTGATATGAACCGGAAGACATCATCGGCCATGGTCTGATAAGTCATATCATCATGATGCTCTGATTCCCCATGATTCCGTAAATCCAGGGTAA
>JAIVVP010000178.1:0-4377 GCA_049189775.1 Gemmatimonadota bacterium
CACTTCCACAAAGAGACGATACAGTGGAAATTGACGAGTTTGAAGATGATGACGATAAAGAAAAACCTCTTGATATCCTGCTGCAGGAGACCGCTCGCATTCTTAACGATCTGATACAGTTGCCAGACTCTGGTTCTTCAGGGCTCCAGGCACTGAAGATTGAACAAGAAGATGCTGTGGGCAAGATGTAATATTGCTTTGTGATATATAACCCCCATTAATTACTACTCAATAAAGTGTAAGAATTAAGCGAGAGTATTTCGTTATTACAATTGATACAGGAGATGACAAAATTAATAAAATACCTGCAACGCTAATAGATGGCGATGGCATTGGTCCTGAAATTACTGAAGCCACTATCAATGTATTAGATGCACTAAAGGCACCTTTTGCATGGTCACGCTTCAAGGCAGGTCTCTCTGCATTGGAAGAATCAGGTGATGAATTACCCGAACCCATGCTGAATAATATCCGCGAGACCAAACTTGCACTTAAGGCACCTTTAACTACACCTGTCGGTGAAGGCTTTCGTTCAGCCACCGTTCGCCTGCGAGAAGAATTTAATTTATATGCCAACGTCAGACCTGCACTTACTTTTATTCCTGGTGGTCGTTTCGACAATATTGATCTGATTTTAATCCGCGAAAATACTGAAGGCCTGTACGTAGGTGTTGAACATTATATTCCTGTCGATGGCGACCCAAGGGCTGTTGCCTCTGCATCAGGAATAATGACACGTGCTGGTTGTAAAAGAATTGCAGATTTCACCTTTGATTACGCCTTACGCAATGGCCGTAAAAAGGTAACTATTGTGCATAAGGCCAATATCCTGAAAAAACTCACAGGTTTATTCCTTGATACAGCACTTGAAGCAGGTAAGCCTTTTGAAGATAAACTCGAGATTGAAGAGCGTATTGTTGATAACACAGCCATGCAACTGGTCATAAATCCCTCCCAGTTTGATGTTATTTTAACCAGTAATATGTTTGGCGATATTCTGTCTGATGAAATTGCCGGACTGATTGGCGGCCTGGGCCTGGCACCGGGCGGCAACATCGGCCCTGATGTTGCAATATTTGAAGCAGTACATGGATCAGCACCAGACATTGCCGGAAAGGGCATTGCCAATCCAACAGCTCTGTTACTTGCATCTGCAATGATGCTGGAACACGTCAACGAAAATGACAAAGCCAAACAATTACGTCGCGCAATTAAAACCGTCCTTAATGAAGACAACGTTCGTACCGGTGACCTCGGTGGTAGTGCAACAACCATTGAATATTCGGAAGCTATCATCAAGCGGCTCAGCTAGGTAGATACACTTAAGTTTTATGACGACCGGTTTACTTTACGATCCTGTATTTCTTGAACATAAAACCAGTCCGGGTCATCCAGAGTGCAGCGAGCGTCTTGATGTTACTATCCAACACCTAAAGCAACAGAGCTGGTTTGATTCACTCACACACCTGGCACCCAGAACTGCTGAACTGAACTGGATTGAATCTATTCACAGTCTTGATTATATAAAACGTGCGGAATCGACATGCCAATCTGGTAATGATTTTCTTGATTCAATGGATGTCAGTATTTGTCCAAGGTCATACGACATCGCACGCATAGCCACAGGTGCCGTTCTTGAAATAGCCGATAAGGTCATCAATAAAGAGATTGATAATGGCCTGGCACTGATCAGACCTCCCGGTCATCACGCCGAACAGGATCAGGCGCTTGGTTTTTGTCTTTTTAATAACGTTGCCATCCTTGCCAAATACCTGCAACAACAATATCAACTGGATAAAATTTTAATCCTTGATTGGGATGTCCATCATGGAAATGGCACACAGCATAGCTTCGAGTCAGATCCATCCGTGCTGTATATCAGTACCCATCAATACCCATTCTATCCTGGCACAGGGGCCTATAGTGAAACAGGTATAAGCAGAGGTGTGGGTGCTACGCTTAATTGCCCCATGCCTGCAGGTGCATCAGATAGTGACTATGAACTGGCATTCAAGGATAAAATTTTACCCAGCATAGATGAGTTCAAACCTGAAGCCGTTATCATCTCCGCAGGTTTTGATGCTCATATTGATGATCCCCTGGGTCAAGTAAACCTGAGTACGGAATTTTATGCGTGGATGACCGAGCGCATCATGGAAAAAGCCGAACATTATTCAGACAAACGAATTATTTCTGTACTCGAAGGTGGTTATAATCTCGACATGTTACCGCTATGCATTGAAAAGCATCTTTCAACTTTAAACTCTTACGGAATGTGACCCATGCAAGTACATTTAACCACACTGGGTTGCAGACTAAACGAAGCAGAGCTTGAAAACTGGGCCGCTGGTTTTATGTCTAAAGGCCATGCCATTACGCAAAAAGCTGAACAGGCTGATGTCGTTGTGATTAATACCTGTGCGGTGACTCAGGATGCGGTACGTAAATCAAGACAGTTGATACGACGCACACACCGAAATAATCCCACAGCAAAGCTTGTCGTCAGTGGCTGCTACAGTAGCCTGAACAAAACAATTGCAGATGAAATTGAAGGCATCGATCTGCTGATCCCGAATCAGGACAAAGAAAGACTTGTTGATATCGCCACACAAAAACTGAACCTGCTGACCATGCCATCAGAGGCAACGATTCCCGGTGAAACATCATTATTCAAACGTGGACGACAACGTGCCTTTATCAAAATACAGGATGGGTGTCGTTACCGTTGTACCTATTGTATTGTCACAGTTGCGCGAGGAAGTGAACGCAGCAGAGCTGTCGGCGATATTGTTGCTGAGATAAATAACCTGACCAGTCAAGGCATCCATGAAGCAGTACTGACTGGTGTTCATGTCGGTGGCTATGGCAGTGATATCAATAGTGATCTTTATGAATTAATTAAAACAATACTCAGTGAAACCGACCTGCCACGACTCAGGTTGGCATCGGTTGAACCCTGGGACCTGCCAGACAAGTTTTTTGAATTATTCTCAAATCCCAGATTAATGCCACATATGCATTTACCTTTGCAAAGTGGCAGTGACAGCGTTTTGAAAAGAATGTCTCGCCGTTGTAAAACAGAAGACTTCAAACGACTCATTGATTTTGCACGAAGTGAAATCGCCGACTTTAATGTCACCACGGATGTAATCGTAGGATTCCCCGGAGAAACGGAAAAAGAGTGGCAGGAAAGCATGGAATTCATCAGTGCTGCTGAATTCTCACACATACATATTTTCAGTTATTCAAAGCGCGAGGGTACAAAAGCTGCTGGACTACCTGATCAGGTGAGTAACGATATAAAAAAAATGCGCAGTGTTGAGCTTCATCGATTAGCGGCAGAGATGAAAAGAACTTACCTGCAAAAACATATCAACAAGACGTTTCCGATTTTATGGGAAGGAAGCTCGAAGACAGAACAAACAGGGACAACAAGATATTTTGGCTACACCCCGAATTTCATGCGCACACAGATTGACATTGATTCCGGTGAAGTCCTGACAAACACGATACAACAGGCCAGACTTACCTGTGTAAATCCGAACGGTGAAAATCTATTGGCTGTAAAGGTATAGTTTGAATCTTTGCGAATAAATGTCAGACATAAAAAAAGCCGCGGTTAGCGGCTTTTTTCTTTTCCCAGAACTAATTCTATTGTGAAGAATTAGCCCCCTATAGGATTAGTCCCAAAGATAGATGATTAGCTGTTAGGCATTGAATCCTTGACAATTTTACCAGCTTCTTCTGCGTAGCTTTTACCAAGCTCAGCGATTGTCTGCGCGTTTGCCTGAGCATTTTTAGCAATATCTTTTGCAGATTCAGCTTGTGCAGAAAGGTAAGACTGAAAACCTTCAACATCTTTGATTGCTGTTGCAGATTTTAATGCCTCAACACTTGCATTAGCACTTTCTTCAATACTCTTAAGCTGAAGTTCAGTCAGTTTTTCGATGTTGCTAACGGCTAAAGCGGTAAGCTCCTGTAAAGGCGCTACAAATTTCTCAATTTGGTCATTCATAATAATTCTCCAGTTATAAACAGTTATTGCAGTGCAATATACACGATAATATTGTGCAACGCAACATTTTGTAGGGAATAGGTTATATTTTATGAAGTTTAGTACAATTCTGTGCATTCTGTGACATCGTCGCTCCTCTGCATCCATGCAGCCACTGCACGACCGCCATGGATGGCGGAAGTGTCGAAAATGCAGGAGCAATTTTCGACTACAGTACATCCTCGGCAACTGCTCCTGCGTTGCTCTCGGTCTCTGTTCCAGACTCGACTCTACCGATTACTTCCATATAATCGTACCTCCTACATCCCTGTAGTCGTGTACATAGCCGCTCCTCTGCATCCATGCAGCCGCGGCATACCGTA
>JAIVVP010000179.1:0-4367 GCA_049189775.1 Gemmatimonadota bacterium
TAATTGACTGGATGCCGGATTGAATCCGGCATGACGTTGTTTATTTTGGTTTATTTATTTCGATAGTTGGCAAAAAAGTATGAAATTTGTAGATGAGGCATCAATCAAGGTCGAGGCAGGGGATGGAGGCAACGGTTGCCTGAGTTTCCGTCGCGAAAAATTTGTGCCCAGGGGTGGGCCTGATGGCGGCGATGGTGGTGACGGAGGCAGTGTTTACCTGCTTGTCGATGAGGGCCTGAACACACTGATCGATTTTCGTCATAAAAGATTATTTCGTGCCGGTAAAGGCCAGAAAGGTATGGGCAGAGAATGTCATGGTAAGTACGGTGATGATTTAACCATCAAGGTACCCTTGGGAACCCTGGTCAAGGATGCGGACACGGATGAAATTATCGGTGATATGATTTCTGCAGATAAGCCCTTGTTGGTTGCCAAGGGTGGTTGGCACGGTTTAGGCAATATTCGCTTCAAAAGCAGTACCAACAGGACGCCAAGACAGACAACAGAAGGCACACTGGGCGAGAAACGGACTTTACTGCTGGAAATGCAGGTATTGGCAGATGTTGGCTTGCTTGGGCTACCAAACGCGGGGAAATCAACGTTCATACGCTCTGTCTCCCATGCCAAACCCAAGGTTGCGGATTATCCATTTACGACCCTGTATCCTAACCTGGGCGTGGTTAAAATAGCTGCAGGGGCGAGTTTTGTGATTGCCGATATCCCCGGGTTGATCGAGGGTGCTGCTGAAGGTGCAGGTCTTGGGATACAATTTTTAAAGCATCTATCCAGAACGCATCTGCTGTTACACATTGTTGATATCGGATTTGATGCTGATGTGGATAAGGCAGTTGATGATATCCATGTAATTGAAAAAGAACTGGCTTCATTTGGTCGAGGCCTGGAAGACAGGCCCAGATGGCTGGTATTGAATAAAACAGATCTGATGAGTGCTGAAGATGTTGATAAATTCAGCGATAGCTTAATGAAAAAACTGGCAACAAAAATGCCTGTCTTCCGGATCTCGGCAGTAACAGGTTCGGGTTGTAATGAGTTGGCACAAGCTATTTATCATTGGATTGAAAAGGGGATAGAAAAGGGGATTGAAGAAAAACGACTGGAGAAGGTTCAGGAAGATGCCCATGAAGAAGGCCAGGAAGAAGACCAGGAAGATTTAATTGATGAATGAATCACGTAAAAAATTAACCCAGACAAAACGCTGGGTGGTCAAGTTGGGCAGTGCATTACTGACCAATGAAGGTTGTGGTCTGCGCGTTGATTCTCTACATACCTGGGTCAAACAGATCCATGAATTAAGACAAAAAGGTCACGAAGTTGTCATTGTCTCATCGGGCGCGATTGCAGAGGGGATCACTAGGCTTGGCTGGAAAAAAAGACCCCATGCGGTGCATGATTTGCAGGCGGCGGCTGCGGTCGGACAGATGGGTCTGATTAAAGCCTGGGAGTCCTGTTTCCAGGATTACCAAATCCACACGGCACAGATATTACTAAGCCACGAAGTCATATCAAATCGTGAGCGCTATCTTAATGCACGGAGCACATTGCGAACCCTGTTGAAGTTGGGCGTGGTTCCAATCGTCAATGAGAACGATACGGTTTCAACTGAAGAACTTCGCTTTGGCGACAACGATACGCTGGCCGGTCTGGTGACACATCTGGTTGACGCTGATTTACTGGTTTTGCTGACAGATCAAGAGGGCCTATATGAAGCAGATCCACGCCAGAATCCTCAAGCAATATTTATTAGCGAGGCTGAAGCAGGGAATACATCACTGGAAAAATATGCAGGGGAAGGGGGCGCACTTGGCAGGGGCGGGATGCTGACAAAACTGAAAGCAGCATCGATGGCTGCAAAGTCAGGTGCGAGTACTGTCATCGCTTCAGGGCTGGTTGAGGATGTCCTTAAACAGATCGCTGAAGGAGAGGACCGTGGGACCTTATTGTTCAGCAATCAGGAAGCATTAACTGCACGTAAACAATGGCTGGCTGGCCAGTCACAAACCAATGGTATTTTAAAGATTGATCAGGGTGCGGCAGATGTATTATCACAGCAGGGGAAAAGCCTGCTTGCTGTCGGTGTGGTTCAGATTGAAGGTGATTTTAAGCGCGGTGAGTGTGTCTCCTGTGTTGATCCTCAGGGTAAGGAGATAGCGCGTGGCCTGGTAAATTATAATGCTGCAGAGACACGTAAAATTATGGGGCAGCACAGTGATAAAATTGAAAGTCTGCTCGGTTATGTGGATTCTGAAGCGTTAATTCACCGTGATGATTTGATTTTGCTTTGAATTTGACCAGGCTGGATTGGTAGTAGCTAGTAGCTAGTAGGTAGTAGCTAGTAGGTAGTAGGTAGTAGGTAGTAGGTCAGTAGAACGAAAGAAGCCGGCTATTGCCGGCTTCTTTGGATAGTTACTTTTAAAACAGCGCTTAAAGTGCGTGAATGCGGGCGTTCAAACGGCTCTTGTGGCGGGCTGCCTTATTCTTGTGAATTAAACTTTTACTCACCGCGCTATCAATGACAGGAACTGCGGCTTGATAGGCACTGGTGGCAGCTTCTTTATCTTTGCTTTCGATAGCTACATCAACCCTTTTCATAAAGGTTCTGAGCATGGACCGTTGACCGGCTTTATGTTGGCGGCGTACTTCACTCTGACGCGCACGTTTCTTTGCTGAGGCAATATTAGCCAATGTTAAACTCCCGATAAATATTCGTGTTAATGTTTAAAATTATGTCTTTTTGAGGCGCGTAACTATGCTTATCTTGGCCTTATTTGTCAATCCCAGCCGCTGAATATGTTATCCTCTGATTTTTAGAATAAATGTTATAATAAACAAATAGATAGCTAACATATAGCTGAATTACATTAAATATTTCAAATTTGGTCACACCCTAACTTGTCGAAACGATTACTTAAATCCACTTTTGTTGTCAGTATTATGACAACCCTGTCCCGGTTTGTCGGTCTGGCACGCGATATCGTCATCGCTTATTTTTTTGCTGCCGGATCAGGTTCTGACGCATTTTTTGTGGCCTTCAAGATACCGAATTACCTGCGACGCTTATTTGCCGAAGGGGGATTTTCACAGGCATTTGTACCGGTGTTAACCGAATACAAGAACCAACGTGATGAAGATGCAGTACAGGATTTACTGAATCATGTCAGCGGTAAGTTAGCCTTGATACTTTTTTGTGTGACCGTGGTCGGCGTCATTGCTGCCCCCATAGTCATTATGATATTTGCCCCTGGCTTTGCAGGCAATGAAGATAAATTCGGGCTATCAGTTTATATGCTCAGAATCACCTTTCCCTACATTTTGTTTATCTCACTGACAGCATTTGCCGGGGGTATTTTGAATGCCTATGGACGCTTCGCCGTACC
Source organism: Gemmatimonadota bacterium (assembly GCA_049189775.1). GTDB lineage: Bacteria > Pseudomonadota > Gammaproteobacteria > Eutrophobiales > Eutrophobiaceae > SMWN01. The sequence goes on from JAIVVP010000179.1 coordinate 3,396, forward strand.
GGCATTTACCCCGGTATTATTGAATATCTCACTTATTTCCTGCGCAATCTGGCTGGCACCAATGCTGGATCAGCCCATAACGGCATTGGCATGGGGTGTTTTTATCGCCGGCATAGTGCAATTGCTTTTCCAGATACCTTTCCTGATGGGGATGAAACGATTGCCACGTCCCCGATTGAAGAAAGACCATCCGGGCGTCAGTAAGATACTAAAATTAATGATCCCGACGTTGTTTGCTGTATCCATTTCTCAAATCAATTTGATCATAGATATGGTCATGGCTTCGTTTCTGATCAGCGGCAGTATTTCCTGGTTATATTATTCCGACCGCTTGATGGAATTCCCTTTAGGTGTATTCGGAGTAGCTCTGGCGACGGTGATTTTGCCGAATCTGTCTGAGAAACATGCACGTGGTGAGTCGCATAAATTTTCGCATATGCTGAACTGGGCGTTGAAGTGGGTATTTTTAATCAGTATCCCCGCAGCGATTGGTCTGATGTTATTGGCAGGTCCAATGCTAAGTACTATTTTTCAGCATGGAGAGTTCACGCCCTATCATGTCGAGATGTCAGCTAAAAGTTTACTGACTTACGCGATTGGCTTGCCCGGGTTTATCCTGATTAAGGTATTGGCCAGCGGATACTTCTCCAGGCAGGACACTAAAACACCGGTCAAGATAGGTGTTGTCGCAATGTTCTCTAATATCATTATGAATTTTATCTTCATAGGCCCACTCGCACACGCAGGTCTGGCTTTAGCAACCTCGCTCGCCGCATTCATCAATGCCGGTTTGCTTTTTTACTTTCTGCGCAAAGGACAGTTTTATATCGCTGAAGATGGTTGGTTGGTATTTATACTGAGGATTGTTTTTGCAGCATCAGTCATGAGCGCATTAATATTTTTTATGTCACCCGATATTTCTTTGTGGACCGAGTGGGATTTATTCACGCGTGTCTCACAACTGGGTCTCTG
>JAIVVP010000180.1:0-4363 GCA_049189775.1 Gemmatimonadota bacterium
ACAGCACAGACTTCCCAACCCGGCTTTTACTGGAAGCCGATTACGAATTGATGGCGGGCATACAGCTCCTGGCTGAACAGGAACTGTCCTGGGCGAAAAACAGAAACACCAGTGATTCGCGTTTAGGAATAGAAGCTCAACCGTGGACGGGTGCAAATATTAACTCGTTCGTCCAGCGCACAAGTGGGGGCCAGGCTGGAAGACGCGGTGGTGAAAATGGTGATCGCCTGCTGTCTACCATCGGCGTGTTGCAGCTGCTAAATCCATACGATCCTGAAACGGGAAAACCCGCATGATGTATTTATCTCAAAGACACACGAAAGCATAAGTGATTTACCCCGGGGGGCAGTCGTTGGCACATCCAGTCTGCGCAGAAAATGTCAGTTAATGGCGTGGCGTGGCGATCTGAATATCAAAGATCTTCGCGGCAATGTCGGCACGCGATTGAATAAACTCGATGATGGAGAATATGATGCCATTATTCTAGCAGCAGCAGGTGTGATGCGATTGGGCCTTGGTGATCGTATCAGTGAAGTCATTTCAACAGATATTATCTTGCCCGCGATTGGTCAGGGGGCAATCGGCATACAGATGAGAACAGGCGATAATAATATCCTGGAAAAAATTTGTTCATTGAATGATGAAACAACACAGCAACAAGTTGAGACAGAACGCGTAGTCAGCAGACGTTTGTTTGGCGGTTGTCAGTTACCCATTGCGGCCCATGCGGAGATAGATAAGGAACAGATCAATATATGTGCCATGGTTGGGCGTGTAGATGGCAGCGAGATAGTCAGGGATTCGGTAATCGGAGATCTTCAGGATAGAGAGGCCCTGGGATTACAACTTGCTGAAACATTACTGAATAATGGTGCTGACGACATACTCAAAGAATATTTACATGACTGAGGTTCTCGATGGCATAAAGGTTCTTGTTACTCGTCCAGAACTGCAAGCAGAAGCGCTTTGCGAAGCTATCCAGAATCTCGGTGGTACGGCGATTCGTTTCCCGGTGATAGAAATAACACAAAGTAGAGATCAACAAGCCGCCAAAACGGTTCTGGATAATATTCCTCAATACGATATCGGAATCTTTATTAGCAGGAATGCTGTCAATTGGACTGTGAAATTGTTGGCCGAAAAAACGTCGGCTCTGGATAAGCTGACTTTAATTGCCATTGGTACAGCAACAGCAAAAACACTTGAACAAATATTATCAGCAGAGGTCATTACTAACAGTGGTGCAAATAGTGAAGCATTACTTGAACTGGAAGCACTGAGTGAGAAAGATGTTCGTGGCAAGAAAATTATTATTTTTCGTGGTGAAGGTGGACGTGAACACCTGGCAACAACGTTAAGAAAAAGAGGTGCGACGGTTGACTATGCGGAAGTCTACCGCCGCGATTGTCCGCAATACAACAGAGATGTAGTAGCTAAACTTTGGTCATCAAATAGTCCTGATGTCGTTATCGTAACCAGTAACAAGGGGCTGGAGAATTTATTTTCCCTGTTGAATGAAGAACAGCGCAATATTCTACTAGGTAAACAACTACTTGTTATGGGTGGACGGATGCTGGATTTTTCGAATGGTTTCGGGTTTGCCAGACCACCAATTCTTGCTGAAGAAAGTAGCGATGAAGGTATACTCAGCACTATAGTGAAATGGGCTGCATCGAAGTGAGCCGGAGAGATTAAAGAATGAGTGATGAAGACAACAAACTGATATCTGAAGATCAGCCTGAAGGCACAATAAAAGACCAGGTAGAAAACCAGGTAGAAGATCCGACTAGCGATACAGAGGATAAGAACCATGGCGAGAATAAACCTGAACAAATAGCATCAGATAAAACCACAAAAAAGAAATGTCGTGGCCGATCCTTTGCTCTGATCTTTTTGATTTTAATCGGTTGCTTAATGGTTGGCGGTGTCTATCTCTGGAAAGAATTACAGCAAACCAGGTCTGATCTGGCTGAACTGGGAAATAATGCACAGGCACAAGAACAGGTACAGGCTGGGCTAAGCAGTGAAAATATTGCAGTGATGGCAGCTATGCAAGATGCAATCAAGCAACTGGAACAAAAACAAAGCGAGCAGTCGGATGCATTGGCATCACTGTATCGGGACATACAGGGTGATAATGAAGACTGGGCCATTGCCGAGGTTGAGTACCTGTTAATTATCGCCATGCATCGTTTGTTACTGGAGGAAGATGTCATCTCGGCATTGGCGGCAATGGAAGCTGCAGATCTCAGGCTTAAAAACCTTGGCGATCCCGGGCTGTTACCTGTAAGGCAACAACTGGTCTCTGACATGAATCAGTTGCGAGCTGTCAATCATGCAGACATTGCGGGGATGGCAATCTATCTGGCAGAGTTGGTTGATCTTGCTGCCGATCTTCCGTTGAACACGGAAGTGATTACAAAAGCAGCACATTCATCAGATGAAGATCAGATTGATGAAGGGCTGGCTGCCGAGCCATTCTGGAAAAAAATTCCCCGCCTGCTCTGGCAGGAAATAAAGAGCCTGGTTGTTATTAAACGCACAGGCGAAGCGAAACAGGCCTTGTTATTACCTGGTGAAGAATATTTTCTTACCCAGAATCTCAGACTGGAACTGGAAAGCGCAAGACTGTCAGTACTACGTGCGGATACAGGAAACCTTCGTGCCTCTATCGTTCTCATAAAGTCATGGCTACGTCAGTATTTTGATACCAGGGATTCGGCAGTGATAAATGTGATGGAAACACTGGATCAAATGCAGCTAATTGAATTGAAACCTGCATTACCGGATATCAGTTCATCTGTTGAAACCTTGCGAGCTTATCTTCGTGGCACCGCAAATGAAGAAATGAGTGTAGAAGAGCCATCAGTAGAGATTAGGGCGCAATGAGATTACTGGCCTTAATTATAATTTCATTGTTGCTGGCAGTAGGCATTGGCAACTATGCCGAACATGACGCCGGCAGGATGATAGTCACAATTTCCGGCTGGACAATACAAACAAGCTTCAGTTTTTTCGTTATCTCAATCATCGTTTTATTTCTGCTGTCATATTTCCTGCTGCGTCTGCTAAGTCGTTTCTGGAATATGCCCGGACAACTTGGTAGCTGGAAGAAAAACAGGCACCAGCGATTATCTGAAAAATATTTATCACGAGGATTAATGGCACTGGTTGAGGGCAACTGGAATAAAGCCGAGGTTTCCCTGACCAGGGGTGCGCCACACAGCCAGTCACCATTGGTAAATTATCTGGCAGCGGCAAGGGCTGCACAGCAATTAGGCGAAGTAGAAAGACGAGATGCTTACTTGATGCAAGCCTATAAGGATGATCCCGATGCAGAAGTTGCCATTGGTCTGGTACAGGCGGAACTGCAAATCAAGCAGCAGCAAACGGAACAGGCATTGGCGACATTGACACACTTGCATGATCAAAAACCAAAGCAGAACCAGGTTAAAAAAATGTTATTGCATACTTATGCCGAGCTTAAGGATTGGGAGGCAATGCTGGAATTATTACCCAAGATACAACGTGCGGGTATTTTACCTCGCGAGCAAATTCAGGCAAGACAACTGGAAGCTTATGGTGGATTATTAAAACAGGTAGGGCTGGAGGCTGATAAAGAAAAATTAAACAATGCCTGGTTAAATATCCCGAAAAAATTACGGTCTGAACTTCATCTGATTGAAGTTTATACAGAAGAAAAACTGAAACTTGCTGATGCCTCAGATTGCGAACCTCTAATCCACAAGGCATTAAAAAAACAGTGGGATATCGCCTTGCTTGGTTTATACGGTTTGCTAGAAGGGAAAGACCTGGCCAGGCAGTTAAAGTTTGCTGAAAGTTTTTTGACTACTCATGCAAGAGAGCCTGTCTTATTGTTAACCTTGGGCAGGCTGAGTGTTAAGAACAAACTCTGGGGCAAGGCGAGAACCTATCTGGAAGAAAGTATTGAAATCAATCCTGTCCCAGAGGCCTATCGGACGCTGGCTTCTGTGTTGGGCGAGCTTGGTGAGCACGAAGCAGCAGCGGCGCAATATCAGAATGGGTTGGAGTTAGCGACGGTTGGGGTTGTTGATGGTGGGGTTAAGTTGTTGGGGCAAGCTGAGTAATCGTTAACTGAGCAACCTTCGTCATGTCGGCCTTGAGCCGAAGTTCGTCATTCCTGCGTATGCAGGAATCCAGTCAAATATATCTCGCCTGAAAGGCGAACATTATCTATCCGTAAGATCTTTCCTCTATCACAGTTTTGATTCCGCCTTTTAGCGGCGTGATACTTTTCTTTGTACAGACTAAAGAAAAGTACCCAAAAGAAAACTGCCCCTGATATCGTGTCCCCAAATAAAGACTTGGGGATACCCTCACA
>JAIVVP010000181.1:0-4335 GCA_049189775.1 Gemmatimonadota bacterium
GCCGTACTATCCCCGGCAGTAACCATGGTTGCGTTACGTTGTGTCAGCTTGCTGATCAGGGAATCGAACCCATCTTTTCTAATTTGAGAGGCAAATGAGCCTCGATAGGTAGAAACCAGACTCACACCATCGACAACTAGATCGACGACCTTCCATTCACCACCGCTAACATGCATACGATAATCAATTGGCACAGCAGTTGAGCCAGATTGATTGATCTTTGTTTTAACCACAACCAGATTAGAGTCAGGATTTTTTTCTACAGGCAAATATACTATTTCTTCATCTGAGTATTCCAGTAAGGCCTTGGCATAAGTCCGAATCAGTAAAGTCCTGAATTCTTCGACAAACTTTTCCCGTTGCCCCACCGAGGCACCACGCCAGTTCTTTTTTCCCAAAACCCATTTAGACATACTGACAAAATCAAAGTGAGGAATAACAATCTCATTCACCAAACCATAGATTTTGCCAGGATCAGCATCAAGCGCTTCGCGCTCAGTAGCCAGCCGCGCAAGTACTGCATCCGCTGTACTTATCACCACTTCCTCAGCTGTCTGAATTGTTGCCTGTGCTGTGTTAAATACAAAAACCAGGCACATACAACTTATCAAAGATATTTTTTTATTCATCATGTTTCTTCTCTGTTCTTTTTCCCAATTAAACAGGGAACATTCCCCTGCCAAAATCTCAACTTGAATCCTGGCTTGTTAACCCTAATTTACCGTTATTCTGGCCGACGGCCGTGGCCTGACGCAGGCGGTATATTCTAGTTAGTTCCACTCAGAAGTAAAAGGTTTCTGAACAAACAAATTTATTAGCAATTAATTTGCTTCACATGTTCAACCTGCATATGAATATTAAATGTAACTTATTGTAAATTAAGCACTTATTTGTTTGTCGTGAATGGCTTCCAGATTAAGATTAATTTTGGCAATAAGGTTAATGCTGCAAACAAGGCCACCAACATGGCAAATGCTGTCAATAAACCGAAATAGATTGTCGGAATAAAATTGGACATGACCAGTATGGAAAATCCGATGATGATGGTGATGGCATTGTAGAAAACAGCCTTGCCTATGTTTGCGTGACAATAATGCAGGGTTTCTACGTAGTCCTGCGTCCTGGCAAATTCCTCCCTGAATCGATAGATGTAATGGATAGAGTTATCCACCGCTATGCCAATCGTGATCGCTGCAATGGTGATGGTCATCATATCCAGCGGGATCCGAAGCAAACCCATCAGACCAAGGATAATGAGTGACGCCAGAATATTTGGAATAATGCCAATTATAGCCAGGGAAACCGAGCGGAAAAGTACCAGTAACATCAGGGCAATGCCTGCCATGACTACGCCCAGGGTCAGGATCTGGGATTTAAATAAGCTCTGCAGCATATTATTATACAGCACCAACAAGCCAGAGATGGCAATTCGGTCATCGGTAAAACCCAGCTTACTGGTCAGATCAAAATGAATTTGTTCGAGCAATTCCTTACGACGTAAGTTCTCAAGAGAATCCAGTATGCGCAGATTGATCCGTGCTTCATTATCATCAATTGAGATATAAGGGTCGATCATACTGGCCTTTAATTCCACCGGCATACGCTTATAGACAATCGCCAGCTCAAAGGCATCAAATTCCCCCTGATTCACATCTTCACCAACACGAATGAGGGAAGCCAGTGAAAGCACCTTACCGACAGCGGGCAAGCCTTCCAGATAATCATGTATTACCTTGACCTCATCCACCTTATCCGGTGTAAACCAGTAATCTGCAGGATCCTCATCGGCCCCACCGCCGAAATCAAAATCAAAATCATCTTCTTCATCGAAGTCATCTTCCCCAACTTCTTCAGTGATTTCTTCAACTTCATCTTCAAATTTTAAAATGATGTCAAGCGACGTCGTGCCCCCTAACTTATCATCAATCAATTTCAGGCCACGATAGATTTCAGTATCCTTACTGAAGTAATCAATGAAACTATTCTCTACTTCGAGTTTCGAAATACCGAAAATACTAAGCACAAACAAGACAACAGATAACAGTAAAACCTTATTACCATGATTTACCGTTAACGCAGACAGGGCGGGCATTATCTCAAAGCCCTCATGCTTGTCCTCCTCAGCTTCAGGCCTTTTCATCAATACCAGCAGGGCCGGAAACAACAGGAAGGTCGTAGTAAACGTGACTGTCAGGCCAATCGTCATCATCCAGCCAAAATCAATGACAGGTTTGATACCACTTACCACTAATGAGCTGAAGGCCATGATTGTTGTTAGTGCGGTATAAAGACAGGGCCAAACCATTTTGCCAGCCATCTCCATGACCAGATCTTTCTGATTTAAATCAGGTAAATCCTTACGCAGTTGTCGATAACGCACCACCAGATGAATATTCATCGACATGGTGATGATCAACATCAAGGAAATGAAATTGGAAGAAATAACAGTCACATCCCAACCGACAAACCCGAGCAAACCAATCATTAATATGCCGGCATAGGCACAACTTAACAAGGGCAGCGTTACCCAGCGTGCCTTCCTGAAGATGATAGTTAACATGGCAACAAGAAAGGCAAATACACCAACGCCAAAGACAACAAGATCTTTCTTGATGAAAGAGACCATATCATCCGTGATCATGGTTACACCACCCAGATACAATGTCCCGAATTGCTCATATTTCTGCATGATTGCACGAACATTAAGAATATTTTGATGATCCTTTTCATTTATTTCAGTCTTGCGCAGATAAAATTCATCAATAATGTCTTCCAGTTGCCGACTCTCATTCCTTGTTAACGAACCTTCATCCTGCTTCAGCAGTAGCGCATTTCTTTGGTACAACAGTGCTCGAAATTCATCATCCCCCTTCAAATTCACCTGCAATGCGGTGGTGTTACCGTCCAGGCTAATGATCAGTTCCTTGAATATCGGACTTGCGATTAATTCGGCCTTGGCCTTGGCTTTGTCTACGCCGTCGGATTCCAGTGTTCGATAATCACCGGTTACTTCTGACAATGAGCCTTCGACCTGTTTTACCAGGGGAACATCCAGCAGGGTAATAACAGAGTCAGTTAATTCCAGTTGCTTCAGCTCATCTCTTAAACTGGCGATGATGTGCAGGGAGCTATCGGCAAATAAATCCTGATTGGGTGTAAATGTGACGAAAAGAAAATCCTTGGTGGCATAACGATCATTCAGATCGCGAAAAATTTTGAGATCTTCGTCATTCTCCAGTAACAAGGCATCCGCTGAAGCGTCCAGCCTGAAATCTTTTGCATGAGAAACAAAAAAGGCAAACACCAGCAATAATAGAAGGATCGTAAAAACGGGGTGATCGAGCACCACGCGGCGATAGCAATTTTTTGTAAAATTAATCATCAATATTCCATGAAGCTTTTGAATAATGGCAACGCAGTGGATCTCCCCTTCACCGCATTAGCGAACGTGTGATTCTCATTGACAGTCGTTGCTGAGTCAACCTGCATTGATAACAAAAAGCCCCGTATAGTGAATTGCCCCGCCGCCAAGAATAGAATACAGTCAATTTCCCTTTCAATAATGTGTGATGAGCCTGCGAAACCTGATGACGATAAGACTGTTAATTACCGGTGGTACCATCGACAAGCAATACAATGAACTTGATGGTGAACTGATATTCACTGAATCTGGTGTTGAGGACATGTTGACGCAAGGCAGAGCCAAACTGGATATTGCGTATGAAACAGTGATGTTAAAAGACAGCCTGGATATGGATGATAATGACAGGCAGAAAATCCTGTCATCATGCCTAGCCTGTGATGAATCTCAAATTGTCATCACCCACGGTACCGACACCATGGTGGAAACCAGCCAGGTGCTGGCTGCAGAGATCAAAGACAAGACCATCGTTCTACTCGGTGCGATGGTGCCTTATCAGTTCAAGAATTCTGATGCCTTGTTTAATCTGGGTTGTGCGGTGGCTGCTGTGCAGACTCTGGAGAATGGTGTTTATATCACCATGAATGGGAGAATTTTTAATTACGATGAGGTAATTAAAAATAAGGATTTGGGAGAATTTCAGTCCAGGGATTAGTTGGTCGAGTAGATTTGATAGTCTGTCGTATTTTTATATTTGTGGTCTCGCCCCTCGGCGACCCACTTTTCTTCATAGAAAAGTAGGCAAAAGAACCTTTCCCTAATGTCTTCCCCTGCGGGTTCCTGAATTTATTTTGCTGACCAACGCGCCGTCCACAGGACTCATCCCTGATCCGGTGGACTAAAAATCACATCCCTGTGATTTTTCGCTACTCATCAAAATAAATTCAGTAAGACATCAACGGGGATAAAAACTG
>JAIVVP010000182.1:0-4311 GCA_049189775.1 Gemmatimonadota bacterium
AAACTAAAAAAGAATGAAGATATCTAATTGACTGGATACTGGCATACGCCAGTATGACGATAGGAGTACTGGATTCCCGCCTGCGCGAGAATGACAAATAAGAACTAGCCGAGATCAGACTTCAAAGCGGCAACTTTATCCAGACTCTCCCAGGGAAGATCAATATCCGTCCGACCAAAATGCCCATACGCCGCAGTTGGTTTATAAATCGGCTGCAACAGATCCAGCATACTGATAATGCCCTTAGGTCTGAGATCAAAATGCTCTCTGATCGCAGCGACCAGCCTGGATTCATCCACCGTACCTGTGCCAAAGGTCTCAACACTGATCGAAGTTGGCTCAGCTACACCGATTGCATAGGACACTTGCACTTCACATTTTAAAGCCAGACCCGCGGCTACAATATTCTTTGCCACATAACGTGCAGCATAGGATGCAGAACGATCCACCTTGGAAGGATCTTTGCCTGAGAAGGCACCACCACCATGACGTGCCATGCCACCATAGGTATCGACAATAATCTTGCGTCCTGTCAAACCACAATCGCCGGCAGGGCCACCGATGACAAAGCGTCCGGTGGGATTAATATGGTACAGGGTTTTCTCATGCAACCACTTTTCAGGCAGCACGGGTTTAATAATTTCTTCCATCACGGCTTCACGCAGATCTTCTGTACTAATATCATCTGTGTGCTGCGTAGATAAAACCACGGCATCAATCGCAACAGGCTGCCAGTCTTCGTAGCGGAACGTTACCTGGCTCTTGGCGTCTGGACGTAACCAGCTTAAGCTGCCATTTTTCCTGACCTCCGCCTGTTTACGTACCAGTTGATGCGCATAATCAATCGGAGCAGGCATCAAGGTATCAGTTTCATTACAGGCAAAACCAAACATCAGGCCCTGATCACCGGCGCCCTGTTCCTTGTCTTCACCTTCATCCACGCCCATGGCAATGTCATCTGACTGCTTGTCCAGTTTCACTATGACATCACAACTGTGGCCATCAAAACCTATATCAGGATCGTTATAACCGATTTCATTAACGGTCTCTCGAACAATGGATTCCAGATCGACATCGGCAGTCGTTGTCACTTCGCCGGCAATCACTGCCAAACCTGTGGTCACAAGGGTTTCACAGGCGATCCTTGATTTAGGATCCTGCGCCAACATCGCATCAACAATTGCGTCTGAAACCTGATCGGAAACCTTGTCTGGATGCCCTTCGGAGACTGATTCGGAGGTAAATAGATAATCTTTTGGCACGGTAAATACCCAACAATGATAAAAAAGAGCGGCGCAGTTTACCTGATTCCAATACGATTGACGATGGTATAATGGACGGGTAATTAAGCAATCATCTGAAAAGGGTTCATTTTAACTATGGTCTTAACAGAAACCCCGGTATGTAACTTCGGACAAGACGCAATTGACTTCAGCCTGAGCGGTACTGATGGCAAACTCTGGACACTGGAGGACTGCCGTGGTGAAAACGGCACCCTGGTGATGTTCATCTGTAATCATTGTCCTTATGTCAAAGCCATTCAGGAACGCCTGGCGCGTGATACCCGTGAACTGCTGGACCTCGGTGTGAATAGTGTCGCTATTATGTCTAACGATACCAATGACTATCCCGAAGACTCCTTTGAAAATATGCAGAAGATCGCCAAACAATATGGCTTCCCTTTCCCTTACCTGTTGGATGAATCACAGGAAATTGCGAAAGCCTATGGTGCCGTCTGCACCCCGGATTTCTTCGGCTATAACGCCGATCTGAAATTACAGTACCGCGGACGTCTGGATGCCAGCCGAACAGAACCTGCCGCAGATGATGCGACCAGAGAATTATTTGAAGCCATGAAACTGGTTGCTGCCTCGGGCAAAGGCCCAGAGGATCAGATCACGGGGCTGGGCTGTTCTATTAAGTGGAAGACCTAGGCAAATGGAAGAGCCGGTAAATGAAAGACCTGGGAAAATGGAAAAAATAGTTACGCAAAAATCCTGATTCTGATCAAAATCCACCGTATTAAGCTGAAAACCCTGAAAATCAGGATAAAAAGCCCCAAATTCACCCACTTCTCTTGCCCGAAAACCGTGCCTGAGAGACAATGCGCGGCTTGAGAAAACTTCTTCCAGAAGTACACAGATAATTAGAACAATAATTAAGTGGATGTAAGCCTGGAAAAGCCTGCACAGAGTGACCGTAGCAGCTCAGAATACTTTCAAAAATCACATTAGATCTCAGGAGATTTTTATGCCTTCAAGGCGTGAACTTGCCAACGCGATCCGTGCATTGAGTATGGACGCAGTACAAAAAGCAAACTCTGGTCATCCGGGTGCCCCGATGGGCATGGCGGATATGGCCGAAGTGTTGTGGAATGATTTTCTTCAACATAACCCGGCGAACCCGGACTGGCCAGACCGGGATCGGTTTGTCATGTCTAATGGTCACGGCTCAATGCTTCTGTATTCCCTGTTGCACCTGAGTGGTTACGAGCTCTCGATTGAAGATCTCAAACAGTTTCGTCAACTGCATTCAAAGACACCGGGGCATCCTGAGTATGGTTACACCCCGGGGATCGAAACAACCACCGGCCCACTGGGTCAGGGCGTTGCCAATGCAGTCGGTATGGCCATAGCAGAACGTGCGCTGGCCGCAGAGTTTAATCATGATGAACTGGATATCGTTGATCACCATACCTATTTCTCTGTGGGTGACGGTTGCCTGATGGAAGGCATCTCGCACGAGGCCTGTTCATTGGCGGGGACATTGAAGCTCGGCAAGCTCATCGGTTTCTATGATAGCAATAGCATTTCCATTGATGGTGATGTCGAAGGCTGGTTTACCGACGACACGGCAGCACGCTTCGAGGCCTATGGCTGGCATGTGATTCGTGATGTTGATGGACATGATGCAGATCAGATAATTGCCGCACTGAACGAGGCACGCTCGGTGACAGACAAACCAACACTGATCTGCTGTACCACAGTGATTGGCTGGGGCTCACCAAATAAACAGGGCAAGGAATCCAGTCATGGTGCGCCATTGGGTGATGATGAAATCGCACTGACAAAAGCAGCCCTGGGCTGGGAATATGATGCCTTTGTTATTCCTGATGAATATTATGCAGGCTGGGATGCCAAACAACGTGGCGCGAAACTTGAGGCTGAGTGGAACAAAAAATTCAGCGCATACCAGGAAAAATATCCAGAACAGGCTGCAGAGTTTACACGCCGTATCGAAGGCAGGCTGCCGGACAACTGGGCAGAGGCTTCTGCCGACTATATTAAGGCCACGGCGGAGGCTGGAGAAGATATCGCTTCTCGACAGGCGTCGCAAAAGGCGCTTAATGTTTACGGCCCATTATTACCTGAATTGATTGGTGGCTCTGCAGATCTGGCGGGCTCTAATCTGACCCTGTGGTCAGGCTCCAAAGGCATCGATGGCAAATCAGGAGCTGGTAATTATATCTATTACGGTGTGCGTGAATTTGCCATGTGTGCCATTAACAATGGCCTCACGCTACACGGCGGCTTCATCCCCTACGGTGCGACCTTCCTTATATTCTCGGATTATGCACGTAATGCACTGCGCATGGCCGCACTGATGAAACAAAGAAATATCTTTGTCTTCACCCATGACTCCATTGGCCTGGGTGAAGATGGTCCAACGCATCAGGCTGTTGAGCAGACAGCCACCCTGCGTTTGATCCCAAATATGACCGTATGGCGCCCCTGTGATGCCGTTGAGTCAGCGGTCGCCTGGCAAATGGCGATTGAGAAAGCCACTGGCCCTTCTGCATTACTCTTTTCACGCCAAAAACTGGCGCATATGCCTCGAACAGCTGAGCAAATCGAAGATATCAGGAAAGGTGCTTATGTATTGCTGGATTGCGAAGGCGAACCTGAAGTCATCGTCATTGCCACGGGCTCAGAAATTGAACTGACCATGAGCACTGCAAACAAACTCAATGCAGCCGGACAAAAAATCCGGGTTGTTTCCATGCCAGCTACAGACCTGTTTGATACCCAGGAACAATCTTATCGTGACTCAGTCTTGCCTCCCGCTTGCCGTAAACGTATTTCAGTAGAAGCAGGCGTCACAGATTACTGGCGGAAATATGTGGGTCTGGATGGCAAGGTATTAGGGGTCGATAGTTTTGGTGAATCTGCCCCGGCGAATGATGTTTTCGAACACTTCGGCCTGACTGCAGAGAAATTAGAAACAATGATTCAAGACCTGACTAGGACGTAACTAGCTAATTATTATTCAAGAATTAACGAAGACGGAGAATTAAAGATGACAATTAAAGTT
>JAIVVP010000183.1:0-4305 GCA_049189775.1 Gemmatimonadota bacterium
CAAATCTGCACGAAACTGGGTAAATTCAGTTTCCGTGGGCAACTCTCCATAGAGCAATAAATAACAAACTTCCAGGTAACTACTCTGTTCTGCCAGTTGCTCAATGGGGTACCCACGATGCAAAAGCACACCTTTCTCTCCATCAAGATAGGTAATCGAACTCCGACAAGAAGCGGTAATGCCAAAGCCGGGGTCGATAGTGAACATGCCGAGTTCTTTATGTAGTGCGCTGGTATCTATGACCGGATCGCCATAAGTCCCCTCATGCACCGGGCACTCTAGTTGTTTACCGGTTTTATTATCGGTAATTGTCACCGTGTGAGACATCCAAACCCCCTCCAAAAACTGCAAATAGTTTATTTCAAGTTCAAAAAAGTCGTTAAGCATACCTGCCAATACGGCATTGCAGCAATAGTGAATCCTGTGCTAGTCCATTCAGTCTTTATGTTTTTTATGACAAAATCGTTAATTCGTCTAAACTTGACAGTGTATTTACAAAAACAACTTAAAGTTTCGGCTGCTACTCCTTGAGAAACAGAGCTATTTATTATTATTTTTCTCTTTTCCGGGCGCTTTCACATAAATATGCGCCGGAGTTGGCAGGCCTCAGCGCACCAAGGATAACCTATGAATGAGTCAGTGTCTTCAATTCTATACAGCGGTAACGCATGGTATATAGAAGAATTGTATGAGGCCTATCTTGAAGATCCAAAAAGTGTCAGTGACAACTGGCAACTTTATTTCAAGACTTTACAACTTGCAGATCCCAATGCTCATCAGGACACCCCGCATTCAGCCATACAGAAGGCCTACTCTGAGGCAGCACGGCAGAAAGCACACGCAGTCCCCGTAATCAGTATTGGTCCCGATGCTACTGCTCATCAAAAACAGGTGGCTGTGCTGCAGCTCATCAATGCCTATCGTTTTCGAGGTCACCGACAGGCCGATCTTGATCCACTGAAGCAATATGAAAGGCCCAATGTCCCGGAGCTGGATCCTGCTTATCACGAAATAACCGAAGAGGATATGGATACCACCTTTAATACCGGATCATTACATGCTGAAGATGAGATCCCGCTGCATGAAATCATCAAAATTATTCAAACCACCTATTGCCGATCTATTGGTGTGGAATATATGCACATCAATGAAACTGAGATCAAGCGTTGGATACAACAACGCCTTGAGTCCTGCCTTGCTACACCGAATTTCGAAAAACATCAAAAGATACGTATTCTCGAACGCATTATTGCTGCCAATGCCCTGGAGGAATATTTACACACCAAATATGTAGGTCAAAAACGTTTCTCGCTGGAAGGCGGTGAAAGCCTCAATCCAATGCTGGATGTTCTGGTTCAGTCTGGAGGTATTGCCGGCATCAAGGAAATTGTCATCGGTATGGCGCATAGAGGACGTTTGAATGTGCTGGTCAATACCATTGGCAAAAACCCTGAAGAATTATTTGAGGAATTTGAGGGGAGAAATGTTCGAGATGTCGGATCAGGAGATGTGAAATATCATCTCGGCTATTCATCCGATATTGAGACACCTGGAGGCAATGTACACCTGACTCTGTCATTCAACCCATCTCACCTTGAGATCATCTCTCCCGTCGTCGAGGGATCCGTTCGCGCACGTCAGGAAAGACGAAAAGATTTTGCCAGGGATCAGGTTCTTCCTGTCCTCATTCATGGTGATGCAGCGTTTGCGGGTCAGGGTGTGGTGATGGAAACCTTTAATCTTTCACAGACACGCGGCTATGCGACGGGTGGGACGGTACATATCATTATTAATAACCAGATTGGTTTTACCACCAGTGATCCACTTGATTCCAGGTCAACACTTTATTGCACTGATGTTGCGAAAATGGTGCAGGCCCCGATTTTTCATGTGAATGGTGATGACCCGGAAGCCGTCGCATTTATTGCGCAGCTGGCCCTCGATTACAGAATGGAATTCAACAAGGATGTCGTCATCGACATGATCTGTTATCGGAAACAGGGTCATAGTGAAACCGATGAACCATCGGCAACACAACCAATAATGTACCAACATATACGTCAGCATCCGGGGGTGAGATCCCTGTACTCGGATAAATTGATTACTGGAGGATTGCTTGATGATGAGGAAGTTGATGAAATAGCAGATAACTATGTTGCATCACTTGATGACAATAAAAGGGTCTCAGGCAAGCATGCTCAGAACATAGATACCGAATTTCATATCGACTTTTCACCTTATATTGGTACTGCCTGGGATGCACCAGTTGATACATCAATTGATGAGGCAACTGTTAGACAATTAGCAGAAAAAATTACACAGTTGCCGGATGATTTTCAATTACATAAAAGTGTGCAGAGGATCATTGATAACAGAATTAAAATGGGCAAAGGCGAGCTAGCCATAGATTGGGGTTTTGCTGAAACCATGGCTTATGCCAGCCTGCTTGAATCGGGTTACCCGGTAAGAATATCAGGGCAGGATAGTAGCCGGGGGACTTTTTTCCATCGCCATGCAGTCATTCATAATCAGAAAGATGGTGCCACATGGCTGCCACTGCAACATCTCAGTGAAGACCAGGCCAATTTCCTGGTCATCAATTCAACACTTTCTGAAGAAGCCGTGCTGGCTTATGAATATGGCTATAGCTGTGCCGAGCCCGAGGCCCTGGTCATGTGGGAGGCCCAATTTGGTGATTTTGCCAATGGTGCGCAGGTTGTTTTTGATCAATTCATCAGTTCCTGTGAAGCAAAATGGGGAAGATATTGCGGACTCATCTGTATGTTACCTCATGGTTATGATGGTCAGGGCCCTGAACATTCTTCGGCAAGACTGGAACGATTCCTGCAACTCTGTGCAGAGGAAAATATGCAGGTTTGTGTCCCCAGCACAGCCGCACAAATGTTTCATATGTTGCGTCGTCAAATGTTGCGGCCCTATAGAAAACCATTAATTATCATGAGCCCGAAAAGTTTGTTGCGTAATAAACTCTCTGCCTCGCCGGTAGAAGAACTGACACAGGGCAAATTTCAGACAGTCATAGGTGAAGTTGATCAAATAGAGCCCTCAGCAGTCACACGCCTGTTATTCTGCGCAGGAAAAGTGTATTACGATTTACACGAAGAACGTCGTGATAAAAAAATAGAAAATATCGCCATTGCCCGTATAGAACAGTTGTTCCCGTTTCCAAAGGATGAAGTCAGGGCAGTCATAGAAAAATATCCAAATCTGAAAGAAATCGTTTGGGTACAGGAAGAACCCAAAAACCAGGGCAGCTGGTATTACCTTCAATCTCGCGGCACACTGATTGGCTGCATCGATGATCATCACATTATGGGTTATGCCGGACGATTCTATTCAGCATCACCTGCAGTGGGTTATATGTCCAAGCATCTGCAACAACAAAAACAGCTCGTGGCTGACGCACTGCACCTGGACAAAATTGAAGTCACACACAGAAGGAGTGTTCACCTGACTTAGTCAGTGCCCAAAGGGTATAATTACTGTTTACATAAACTACCTTGAGTTAATGTTTACTTAATCAATCAAAGCTGAGGAAAATATAGTGACTGTTGAAGTAAAAGTTCCTGTTCTTGCAGAATCCGTCGCCGAGGCAAATTTGCTTCAATGGCATAAAAAAGTAGGCGATCCCGTTAAACGTGGCGAGAACCTGATTGATATAGAAACAGACAAGGTCACGCTGGAAGTTGCCGCACCGAGCAACGGTATTTTGACTGAAATTCTGAAACAGGATGGCGAAGATGTTGAAAGTGATGAACTGATTGCCAGAATTGAGACAGAAAAAAAATCAACAGTTGAAACACCTGTTGCAACTGTTGCAGAAGAAAAACCTCAAGTAGGCGCGTCTGAAGAAAACAGGCCAAAACAACATACGTTGCTGGAGCCAGAGCCTCAACCCGCGCCTGAGCTAATACCAGCACCTGAAATAGAATCTGAACCAGCACCAACTGAGCAAGCTATACCTGTTCCAGTTGATGTAACACCCAAGTTGAGCCCCGCTGTCAGACATTTGTTGTCCGAGAATGAACTTCAGCCAGATGACATCAGTACACGCAAGAATCCGGATCGAATTACCAAAGAAGATATTCTGGATCACCTGGGGTCTGGTCCTGGTGACGATGTTCCTGCGTCCCCAGTGCCTGAATCAACAGCTCCTGCTTCAATAGCCCCTGGTTCAGCAACCCCTGCTTCAATAACCCCGGCGCAGGAAGTTGCCATACAGGAAAAAGTGACGACAGAAAATGTAGTCTCAGAAAGTATTAAGAAAGAAAAACAGGCACCGAA
>JAIVVP010000184.1:0-4304 GCA_049189775.1 Gemmatimonadota bacterium
CATCAAGATACGTTTTTCGGGATTTAATATCTTGGCGGTTTCGCCCATGAATTTAACGCCACAGACAACCAGGGTATCGGCTTCTGATTCATTACCGAAACGCGCCATATCCAGAGAATCGGAAACATAACCCACAGTGGCATCAGCGATGAGTTGCAGATCGGGATCGGTGTAGTAATGCGCGACCATCACGGCATTTTGTTCTTTGAGTAATTGCTTGACGCGTGATTTGAGTTCGTCGCGTTCTGTGTCACTTAATTCTTCAGTGACAGTCCTGGGGATATCTTCGCGTTTAACGGTACAAATTTCTGCTAGTGAAGTGTTTGTTGCCATATCTAAACCTGTGCCGACATTTTATCGTTCGGAACGTGCATCCAAAGTATAGTGGTTTATTCTGCCGCCGGTTTTGTTTCTTCTTTCCCGGCAGATTTTTTGGCAGGTTTTGCCAGTTTGATACCCAGCTCTTCTAGCTGTCTTGGTGAAGCGGGCGTCGGGGCTTCGGTCAGCAGACAAGCCGCTGTCTGTGTTTTTGGAAAGGCGATGACGTCACGAATCGAATCGGCACCGACCATTAACATAATCAAACGATCCAGTCCGAAGGCGATGCCACCGTGTGGAGGGCAACCATAATCCAGTGCATTAATGAGGAATCCGAATTTTTCGTCCGCTTCCTGCTCCTCAATGCCAAGAAGTTTCAGTACGCTTCTTTGCATTGCAGGTTTATGAATACGAATTGAACCACCACCGAGCTCAGTGCCATTCAAGACCATATCATAAGCACGTGACAGGGCATTGCCCGGATCGGCTTCAAGTTCTGATACTTCCGCAACGTGAGGTGCGGTGAACGGGTGATGTAGTGCGTCCCAGCGTTTTTCATCTTCGTTATAATCGAACATGGGGAAATCAACCACCCAAACTGGTTGCCACTCACTTTCAAGCAATCCTCTATCCTGTGCCAGTTTGTCGCGTAGTGCGCCCAGGGCATCGTTTACAATCCTGGTTTTATCTGCGCCAAAAAAGATCAGATCGCCATTTTCTGCCTGTGTGCGTTCGATGATGGTTGCAACCACGTTATCTGGCAGAAATTTCAGGATTGGAGATTGTAGTCCCTCTGTACCGGCGGCCACATCGTTGACCTTGATATAAGCAAGGCCTTTGGCACCGTAATTGGCGACAAAGTCTGTGTAACCATCTATATCTTTACGGGACAGTTCACTACCAGCAGGCAATCTCAGTGCAGCGACACGCCCATTATCCATCTTTGCCGGGCCGGAGAAGACCTTGAATTCAACCTCTGCCATGATGTCAGAGATATCAATCAGCTCTAGCGGGTTACGAAAGTCAGGACGGTCAGTGCCAAAACGGTGCATGGTATCGGCATAAGTGATGCGTGGGAAAGGCGAGGGTAGCTCAACATCCAGTGCGTCCTTGAATAAGGTAATCATCATCTCTTCCATGATGGCCATGATCGCCTCTTCATCCATAAAAGAGGTTTCGATATCAAGCTGGGTAAATTCTGGCTGTCTGTCTGCGCGTAGATCTTCGTCACGGAAGCAGCGAACGATCTGATAATAACGATCCATGCCAGACATCATTAACAACTGTTTAAATAGTTGTGGTGATTGTGGCAGGGCAAAGAATTGACCGGGATGGGTTCGACTGGGGACCAGATAATCTCGTGCACCTTCCGGTGTTGCACGGGTCAACATCGGTGTTTCAATTTCCAGGAAGCCATTATCATCGAGGAAACTACGCATGGCTTTGGTAATCTCCGCGCGTAATTTCATGTTTCTTTGCATCTCGCTCCGTCGCAAATCGACATAACGATATTTTAGTTTTACATCATCATGAACGTTGTCATCATCCATTTGCAAAGGCGGTGTCTTGGCGCTGTTCAGTATTTCGATCTCATAACCCAGCACTTCAATCTCGCCAGTGGGCAAGTCAGGGTTGATGGTTCCTTCCGGGCGATTGCGGACCTTACCGGTGATCTTTAATACATATTCGTTACGCACAGCATCAGCAATGGCAAAAGATTCGGCACGATCCGGATCAAACACTATCTGCGCAAGCCCTTCACGATCACGCAGGTCGATAAAGATCACACCACCATGATCCCGGCGGCGATGTACCCAGCCACACAGGGTGATCTCCTGATCGAGGTGAGAAGTGTTTAAATGACCACAATAATGACTACGCATAACTGGTTTGTTCCTGAAAATTTCTTTGTAAAAGTGCTTTTAAAACTATGCCTCGTGCACAGAGCAGGGCATCTTACGGATCGGCGGGATTTTACGCAAGTCTGGAGCCGTTTAAGTACCTGTCTTTTAGCGCCCTCAGCCAGATTTTTGGGAAAAATCCGTGTCGGGTCCGTTCGGGACAATGACACCCATGGAGATGATAAATTTGAAACCGTCTTCAACGGAAATATCCAGCTGGGTAATGTCTTCTGCAGGTAGCATAATAATAAAGCCGGATGTCGGGTTGGGGGTTGTCGGGACAAATACTGAAATAAGATCTCTTCCTGAGGCATCTTTGGCGGCGGTTAGTGCTTCGTTGGTCTGAAACCCCAGGCTCCAGATATCCTTGCGTGGATATTCAATCAATACCACACGTCTGAAGGACTCGCTATTTGAGGTGAACAGGGTTTCGAGCACCTGTTTGACACTGCTGTATATGGTGCGAACCAGCGGTATTCGCCCAAGAATGGACTCCCAGAACCCTACCAGTTTTCTTCCAAACAGATTAGCAGCAAAGACACCGGTTAATATCAGAATCAGGAAGCCGATAATAATACCGAAGCCCGGAATAGAGATGCCGAACAGGGTTTCGGGTTGCCACTCGGGAGGAAACAGCAAAATTGTTTTATTAAGCAGCTCGATCAGCAGCTTGATGACAATAACTGTTGCGGCTAATGGCAGCCAGACCAGGAGCCCTGCGATAAGGTATTTGCGTAATAGACGCATTTATTCAGTCACCTGGTTATTTCGAACTTTCTGCTACTGACTCTTTCTTCTTTGGCTTCTCTGCTTTTGATTCGGATTTCTTGCCTGAATTATCCGACTCTTTGCCTTTCGCCTCCTTTGTGGTGTCCGGTTTTTTGCCATTGTTATTGGCAGGCTTCTTGTTGTCCCTGGCCTTGCTATCATTGTGTTTGAAATCTGTCTCGTACCAGCCTGTACCGGTTAATTTAAAGGCGGCGGCAGAAACAAGTTTACGCAGAGTTTCCTGCTTACATTCAGGGCAATCTTTCAGCGGTTCGTCACTGATCTTCTGGATTGCCTCCATTTTGTGTTCACAGTGCTGGCATTGGTATTCGTAAATTGGCACAAAAATTCCTCTTGGATGATCCTGTATATCGGTAAAATGGCGCAAAAATAGGCTTTGGTGGTGATAAAATCAAGTCTAATACCCAAAAATTACCTGGTAATGCAGGTAATTTGGATATTAGAGCTGGAATTTACACGATTTTCATTATTTATATAGCTTATTAATATTTGGGTAATTTGTGAAAATAGCCTGGTCTGTATTGCCATCTGCGAAATCTTCGGTATCATCGCCGCTTCGTCTTGGTTCGAGGTCTCGTTTGCAGGTCTTGTTTCGGGGCATTCCATCATGAAATGGGTCGTTAGCTCAGCTGGTAGAGCACCGCACTTTTAATGCGATGGTCGCGCGTTCGAATCGCGCACGACCCACCATTTTTCTTTTGCTATCGTCACTCCTGTGCATCCATGCACCCGTGACATATATTACGTCCGTGTAAAAAATTTTCGCCAGTAGATAATGGCCAATACCAGAAGCCAGAAGAAGGACAGATACCCCAGCGTATGTTCATATTTACTGACCAGAAAATAGAAATTATTGTCAGGTACATACTCAGTGATCCTGCCCGTTACTTTCATCGCCATAACGATGCCGGCATGAACACCAATACACATAGCAATATTCCCTTTGCGCAGGCGTATCATTGACAACAGGATGCCGAGCACAAGCAAGGTCAGGAAATAATCAATTATATTTGGATCTGAGAATCTGAATAGTGCATTGGGTAGTATTTCAAGGGCCATATTCCAGGTGATTTCTGTTCCCTCAGGCATTTCCCTGTATTTGAGAAAATGTACCGCTGCATAAAGCAGGCTGGTCAGGGAAACGGCCAGGATAGCACCGGTTTTTTTATACAGGCTGCTGAACAAGGCGCCACGAAAAATACTCTCTTCGATAAAACCAATCGCAAGACCTGCCAGGAGGGCCTTGATAAATATCAGGAATAGATTAGACCAGAAATAATCCAGGCTAGGTCTGAT
>JAIVVP010000185.1:0-4296 GCA_049189775.1 Gemmatimonadota bacterium
CGGTTTATCAATTCCCATTCCAAAAGCAATCGTCGCGACAATGATCACCCCCTCATCGCGTAAAAAACGATGTTGATTTGTTTGCCGAATTTCTGCGGATAAACCAGCATGATAAGGTAATGCGACCCTGCCCTGTTCTTCAAGCCATTCAGCAATGGCTTCCACTTTTTTACGCGACAGACAATAAACAATCCCGGCATCATCAGCATGGTTCTCCTGTATAAACTTCCATAAGCGTTGTTTGGGGTTATTACCATCACTGATTGCATAATGAATATTGGACCGATCAAAACTATCAATAAAAATATTGGCCTCTTGTAATTGCAACTGCAAAATAATTTCATCGCGGGTCCGTTGATCAGCGGTTGCCGTCAATGCGATCCTGGGAATTGATGGGTAACGAGTATGTATGTGTTTCAGCTGTTGATATTCAGGCCGGAAATCATGACCCCATTGAGAAACACAATGAGCCTCATCAATGGCAAAAAGAGCCAGGGTAGATTGATCCAGTAACTGCAACATTCGATCAGTCAATAAACGTTCCGGCGCAACGTAAAGTATATCCAGCTGATTATCCAATAATTGCTGTTCTATTATTCTTGCTTCGTTGAACTCAAGAGTGGAATTAAGAAAAGCTGCTTTAACACCCAATTGCTTGAGTGCATCTACCTGATCCTGCATTAAGGCGATCAACGGTGATACAACAATGCCAGTACCTTCTCGCACCATTGCCGGGATCTGATAACACAGTGACTTACCACCGCCAGTAGGCATCAGAACCAGAGCATCATTGCCCTGTAATATTTGCTCGATTATTTTTTCCTGTGAGGGACGGAACTCATCAAAACCAAAGACTGATTTTAGAATACCACTAGCGCGATCCAGCAATTAAGGTCACTCCTTGATAATTAATCTGCTTATTTCCCTGGTTTAAAATATTTTGGCTTAATAACCTGGTTTTAAACGCTTTAGACCAGCGACTCAATCAGTACTTTTGAATTACGTTGGTAATTGTAAAATTCCTGTTTAGACACGGGCAAATCATCAATATCGGCTTCAACAAAACCACGTTCCAGAAACCAATGGACTGTCTGGGTGGTTAAAATGAAAAGCCTCTCAACACCTTGCTTGATCGCCTGCTCTTCAATATTCAAAAAAAGCTCTTCGCCTTTACCCGATTTCTGGTAATTTTCATCTACCGCAAGACAGGCCAACTCTGCATGTTTGCTATCCCTTTCTACATGAAGTGCCGCACAGGCGATGACCGAGCCATCACGTACCAGAACAGTATAGTCATCAATAGCAGCTTCTATCTTTTCTCGTGAACGGCGAACCAATACACCTTCCCGTTCCAGTGGTTGAATTATTTCCAGAATACCACCGACATCATCGATTGTTGCTATCCGTATTTGATCGAACGAGGCTGCACTTAATAATGTGCCCACACCATCGCGACTGAATAATTCCAGTAACAAACTCCCATCCTGGTTCTGTTGCAGAAAATGCACACGCTTAACACCTTCGTTACAGGCACGTATGCCACAGGATAATTGTAAATGGCTTAGTTCATCCAGATTTGATTTATCAATCAGGGTTTCCGCTTCCACTTGCGTCAATTGATGAATTTCTGCTCCTTTATCGTCCTTTAAACCAATATCTGGTGTTAAATAAAGTAATTTATCCGCCTCAAGACTGATCGCAATTTTCATGGCGACTTCAGTAGCACGTAAATTAAATACCTCGCCTGTCGGTGAATAACCGATCGGTGATATCAGGACAATCTCGTTGTTATCGAGCTTGCGCATCATTGTCTCGGTATCAATACGGCGGACTTCTCCAGTAAAACCCATATCGACACCATCAATCACACCTATCGGTTTGGCCGTAATAAAATTACCCGAAGTGACCTTTAATTGTGCATCTTCCATCGGTGAGTTGGGCAATCCCATGGAAAGTAATGCTTCTATCTGAATCCTTGTGGCACCCACAGCCTCTTTCACGCATGCTATAGAGGCTTCACTAGTCAACCGTAGTCCACGCACAAGAAGAGATTCAATGTTTTGTTGTTGTTGTAATTTTTCTATTTGCGGACGCGCACCAAAGACAATAACCAGACGAATACCCAGGCTATTTAGCAGGGCGATATCGTGCACAAGATATGCGAATTCTTCGCTATCAATTAAATCACCATCAAATTGTAGAACAAAGGTCCTGCCACGATGCGCATGAATGTAAGGCGCAGCAGAGCGAAACCATTTAACAAATTCAGAAAGATTGTCAGACATCATTAATTACCATTTACAAATTATTTCATTGAAAAAATTATTTAATACAAAAATGATCAACCATCTTTGTCAAAATATCCAGCATCGGTGGAATTCTATCCAGCGACAAATACTCATTGGCCTGATGCGCCTGGTCAATATCACCCGGTCCAAGTACGACTGTATCCATGCCCATGGCATTTAAATATGGGCCTTCTGTTCCAAATGCAACTGTACCGGATTCCCGCCCACTTAACTTTTCAGCGATCTGAATCACTTCTGCATTTTTATCCGTTTCAAATCCCGGGATACCATCAAAGACGGATTCGTATTCAACACTGAGTCCGGAACCTGCGATAGCCTCAGAAACCAGAGTCCGCAGATCTGTCCGTATCCTGTCCAGTTCCATTTCTGGCAGCAGACGTAAATCAAGCGTCAGTTCACATTCAGCACATATCCTGTTGGGGTTATCACCGCCATGGATGGTGCCAAGATTAATCGTTGGCTCTGGTACAAAAAAACGTGCATCCTGAAATTGCTTTTGCAATTCTTCTCGCCATTGCAGGATAGCACTGATGACGCTGTGCATCCCTTCAAGGGCACTATTCCCCAATGCAGGATCACTTGAATGCCCAGCCTGACCCTTGATCTTGATGGACTCCATGAGTATACCTTTATGCATATATACCGGCATTAAACCCGTTGGTTCACCAATGAGCGCATGCCTGCCCAGGGATTTACCATAACCCGCAAGCGCCCTCGCACCGGACATGGTGCTTTCCTCGTCCGCTGTCGCCAGCACATAAAGTGGCTGTTTCATTTCACGCACATTCAATTGTTGTGCGACTTCCATGACAATCGGGAAAAAACTCTTCATGTCACAAATACCCAGCCCATGTATCCGGCCTTCTTTTTCTGTCAACTTGAAGGGATCCTGATGCCAGGAATCTGCGCTAAATGGCACCGTATCAGTATGACCAGACAGTACCAAACCACCCTCACCTTCTCCCTTGCCACCATCCAGGCAGGCAATCAGATTAAATTTTTCTTCACTGGAAGAAGATCCAGGCTCAACAGGAACAGGCATGACTTCGACTTTAAAACCAATATCCTCCAACCAACCTGCCAATAGATCAACCACGACACGATTGCTTTGATCCCATTGCGGATCGGTACTGCTCACCGAAGGTGCAGCTACCAATTGTGAGAAACTCTCAAGCATCTCAGGGATTTGTTTACTCATTTAATTACTCGCTTATGCACCAGATGGCTATTGCCAGAAGATGACGGGTTTCAGGTGGTCTGGGTATACAATGTGCTGTATTCTATCGCACCTTTTTATAGTCTGACTAATTAACCCATTTTATTCTGGAAATAACATGACAAAGCCTTTAAATCGCTACAGTTCGCGCATTACACAACCCAAGTCACAGGGTGCTTCACAGGCCATGCTTTATGGCACTGGCATGACACGTGAAGATATGGATAAAGCACAAGTTGGCATATCCAGCGTCTGGTACGAAGGAAATACCTGCAATATGCACTTGTTGTCTCTGGCTGAAAAAATTAAAGAAGGCGTCGTCAAAGCTGGAATGGTCGGCATGCGATTTAATACCATCGGCGTCAGTGATGGTATCTCCATGGGCACGGATGGCATGAGTTATTCACTACAATCACGTGATCTGATTGCAGATTCCATCGAAACTGTCATGGCGGCTCAATGGTACGATGCCAATGTTTCTATCCCGGGTTGCGATAAAAATATGCCCGGCTGCATTATCGCCATGGGTCGTTTAAACCGCCCTGCCTTAATGGTCTACGGTGGCACAATTAAACCGGGACATCGCGGCGAGCAAAAACTCGACATCATCTCGGCATTCCAGAGTTATGGTGAATTTATTGTTGGTAGCATCGACGAAGAAACACGTCAGGATATTGTCAGAAAATCCTGTCCGGGTGCAGGTGCCTGCGGCGGAATGTACACAGCCAATACCATGGCATCAGCGATTGAGGCCCTGGGCATGTCACTACC
>JAIVVP010000186.1:0-4271 GCA_049189775.1 Gemmatimonadota bacterium
GAATACGTTCACGCGTCACATCAAATTGTTTACCAACTTCTTCCAATGTGTGATCCGTATTCATATCGATTCCAAAACGCATACGCAGTACTTTTGCTTCTCTGGGCGTCAGGCCAGAAAGTGCTTCCTTGGTTGAACGACGCAGACCCTCAAAGCCAGCAGAGTCACTGGGCGCCAGGATGTTGGCATCTTCAATGAAGTCACCAAGGTGGGAATCTTCATCATCACCAATTGGAGTCTCCATTGAAATGGGTTCCTTGGCAATCTTCAGGACCTTACGTACTTTTTCTTCTGGCATTTCCATTTTTTCTGCAAGTTCTTCCGGTGTTGGTTCTCTGCCCTTTTCCTGAAGTATTTGTCTGGAAATACGGTTCAGTTTGTTGATCGTTTCTATCATATGAACCGGAATTCGAATGGTGCGTGCCTGATCAGCAATCGAACGCGTAATCGCCTGGCGTATCCACCAGGTTGCATAGGTTGAGAATTTATAGCCTCTGCGATATTCAAATTTATCAACGGCCTTCATCAAACCTATATTGCCTTCCTGAATAAGATCGAGAAACAGGAGGCCACGATTGGTGTATTTTTTAGCAATAGAAATAACCAGACGCAGGTTAGCCTCTACCATTTCTTTCTTGGCTCGACGTGCCTGTGCCTCACCGATAGAAATGCCTCGGTTGATTTCTTTCATGTCAGTGATGGTTAAATCAGAATCACCAAACAATGAAATCAGTTTTCCCTGAATCTTGATGATTTCAGCCTGCCGTTCCTTAACTGCCTTTGCGTATGGTTTTTTTGAACGGGCAACATTTTTTACCCAATCAGTATTGATTTCGTTGCCAGGAAAAGTTTCGATAAATTCCTTACGAGGCATGCCACAGCCATTGACACATATCTTCAGAATTTCTCGTTCAGAAGTTCGGATAATGCTGATAATGCCCTGAACATTTCGGGTTAAAATATCGAAAAATTTTGGTGATAGTTTTAACTGCAAAAAGATAGTACTCAGTTCTTCCTGAAGTTCTTTTGTCTTTTTATGGTCCCGGCCATATTTCTTCAGGGCCTTCATGGTTTTTACATATTGTTTGGCAAGTGGATCGACAGTTTCTCGCACTTCTTCAATGCTTAATACATAAACCTCTACTTCTTCGTCATCATCCGAATCCTCACCCTCTGCTGCCGGGGTCGGTTGTGGGGGAACCCTGCCACTGTCCGGATAATAAGAATGATCATGGAATCCAACGACCAGATCGCTGAGTTTATATTCTTCATTTTCGACTGCAGCATAGGTCTTCAGAAAAGTATTGAGAGTTCCCGGGAATGCACAAAGCCCTGATAAGACCTGAAGAATGCCCTGCTCAATACGTTTGGCGATCTTGATTTCACCTTCACGGGTCAATAAATCAACGGTCCCCATTTCACGCATATACATGCGAACCGGGTCAGTTGTACGGCCAAATTCACTTTCAACACTGGCAAGTGCAGCAGCAGCTTCGGCGGCGGCTTCTTCATCAGGGCCTTCAGTACTGTCGGTCATGATGATGTCCAGATCAGGTGGAGATTCGTATACCTTTATCCCCATGTCATTAATCATGTTAATGATGTCTTCGATCTGCTCCGGATCAACAATTCCATCGGGCAGGTGATCATTCACCTCGGCATAGGTCAGATAGCCCTGTTCCTTGCCTTTGGCAATTAACACTTTCAAAAGGGACTGTTCTGTATTGTTTGGGGTAGCTTGTTTCTCTAATTCTTCGGTCATGTGTCTAGCCAGGGGCCGTAAGGCCTGCTCATCTCTCTAGGTTATGCACTCGGTAAAAGTCCTCTGTTTGATTAGAAAACTCTTAAGTGACTGTTTATGAAGGGGAAAGCATTCGCCCCAAACGTTCAATTATAGCATAGTTTCTGGCACATGCCAGTTCGATTTACTCTTCTGAATTGTGGGCTGGGCTGGGGTACATATTACGCAGATCGTCCAGACTCTGGATATTCTGTAGACGCGTGTCTCGCAGTTGTTGTTGGTAGTCGAGTGCTATTTTATCAATGATTTCCAGAAACTTGATTTTCAGCTCATCTGGCTCAGTCAGCAAATTATCCTTGATTGATAATTCCTTGAGGCGATTTTCATATTTACTGTCACGCCAATGTTCCAGTATACCGGCACAGGAGATTTCCGGTTGTTTATGAACCAGGACTAATAATTCCCGAAGAAATTCCACCCCCTGAGTCTCGATATCACTTAAGGTACCAGGCTCGATAACCACACCCAATTCCGGGTTCTGTAACAGGAAGCTGATAGCATTGGCGATCAGCGTGCTGTGTTCTTTATTAAATTGATTTGTTGATACCAGATGTTGTGCCTGTGTTTTGTTGGCAGGTGCATCCTGTTTCCGTTCAACAAGATTTTTAAGACTGTCGATATTCATATCAGCCAGTTTGGCAATATCCTTGACCAGCAATTCACGTAAAGCACCGGCGGGAAGTTTGCCGACCAGTGGCACAATGCCATCAACCAATTGCCCCATGCCTTCACGACTATCCAGTCGGGTTTCCTGTTTGAATTTATCGATTAGATAATTTGATAGAGGGACATAATTACTCGAATCTTCGAATTTCTCACGACCATGTTTCTGTACATAAGTATCAGGATCTTCCCCATCGGGCATGAACATAAAATGAACCTGACGACCTTCTTTCAGCAAAGGCAGGGCGATGTCCATTGAGCGCCATGCGGCTTTCTGACCGGCACTATCACCGTCAAAACAAAAAATGATTTGTGGGCTGGTTCGGAAAAGTCTTTCCAGATGATTTTCCGTTACCGCTGTGCCAAGCGAAGCGACGACATTTCTTATGCCATGCTGGGCCAGTGCCAGCACGTCCATATAACCTTCAACGATATAGATACGTTGCATGTCTTTAAGTTGATGACGTGCCTGAAACAGGCCATACAACTCGCGGCCTTTATGAAATATTGGTGTTTCCGGAGAGTTGAGATATTTTGGCAAGCTGTCATCAAAGACCCTGCCGCCAAAACCAATGGCCCGTCCTCGTTGATCTCGAATTGGAAAAATTATTCTGTCTCGAAATCGATCGTAATAACCACCGTTGTCCTTCTCCAGTGTCATGCCGATTTGTGCGAGTCGCTGTTTTGCAGCATCGGAGGTGCCCAGGCTATTGAGCAGGATATCCCAGCCCGGTGGTGCAAAGCCCAGTTCAAATTCCCTGGCAAGCTCACCGGAGAGGCCCCTTTGTTTCAGGTAGTCTACTGCGCGATGGGCTTCAGGAGATTCGCGTAGTTGCTGACAGAAATGCCGAACAACCAGTTCCATTAATTCGTAAAGTTCAGAGTTATCTTTGGTCTTGGTAAAATCGCCTTGTTCGCGCGGGACTTCCACGCCGGCGCGTGAGGCAAGTTCTTCTACAGCCTCGATAAAATCCAGGCCGTTATAATCCATCAGGAAGCTGATGGCAGTACCATGTGCGCCACAACCGAAACAGTGATAGAACTGTTTGTTCTGACTGACGGTAAAGGAAGGTGATTTTTCATCGTGGAACGGACAGCATGCCTTGAAGTCCCTACCGGCCTTTTTCAGGGCGACAGAGCTGTCAACGATATCGACAATATCGATACGTGTGAGTAAATCATCAATAAAATGTTGTGGGATCAGGCCTGCCATAATCAGGAACGAGTATACCAATAATCACGCCAAAAATTGGACTAGAAATCGGACCAGAGAAACTGGATCAGGGTTTGAAGGTAAGGACTACAATGAAACATCAGGTACTTCCTTTCAGGAAGCTATAGGACAAGTGATATTTAGCTGAGTTGCTGTTTGACCAGACCGCTGACCTTGCCCATATCTGCACGGCCTTGAAGACGGGGTTTCAGGAGGCCCATGACCTTGCCCATGTCTTTGGCGGATTCTGCACCACTGGCTTCAACGCACTCAGCAATGATTTGGCTGATTTCATCTTCTGTCAGTTGTGCCGGAAGGTATTCCTGAATAATATTTAGTTCGAAAGCTTCTTTTGCGACGAGGTCATCACGACCGGCTTTTTCAAATTGATCAATTGAATCACGAATTTGCTTGGTCATCTTATTCATGATGGCAAGCACCATGGTGTCATCCAGCTCAATTCTTTCGTCGACTTCTTTCTGCTTGAAGGCAGCGGTGATCAGTCGTAGTACGCCCAGACGGTCCTTATCTTTACTGCGCATGGCTGTCTTGACATCTTCATTGATGCGTTGTTGTAGTTCACTCACAGGCAAG
>JAIVVP010000187.1:0-4252 GCA_049189775.1 Gemmatimonadota bacterium
TCTTCCGTTGCTTGGCCATCTCTTCGGGTTTTTTCTTGCCCATGGCACGGCGTAGCAGGTCTGCTCCACCAAGTGTGTAGCCGGCCAGAACCTGTGCAATCTGCATCACCTGTTCCTGGTACAGAATTACGCCATTTGTCGGCTTCAATATATGTTCAAGCCTGGGATGGGGATATTTGATAGCCTTACCATGTTTACAATCAATATAATCATCCACCATCCCTGATTGTAGAGGTCCAGGCCTGAACAAGGCGACCAGCGCAATCAAATCATCAAAATCATCTGGTTGCAGGCGTTTGATTAATTTTTTCATACCATCAGATTCAAGCTGAAAAATCGCCGTTGTCTCGTTTCTGCGAATCAGCTCATAAGTCTTTTCATCATCGAGCGGGATATGATTGATATCAATTGGAGATTTTCCTGCTTCCTTTCTAATGCGATTAATATCCAGTATTGCCCAGTCAATGATCGTCAGTGTTCTTAAGCCTAGAAAATCGAATTTAACCAGACCAATGGCTTCAACATCTCCCATATCAAACTGTGATACAGGTGAATTCGAACCCTGCTCACAGTAAAGTGGCATAAAGTTTGTCAATGGTTCCGGTGAAATGACAATTCCACCTGCGTGTCGACCTGCGTTTCGTGAGAGCCCTTCAAGCTTCTGTGCAAGATCAATCAAGGTACTGACTTCATCTTCATTTTTATAGCGTTTCTTCAGCTCAGCCTCTTCCTTCAAGGCACGATCCAGCGTCATGTTCAGATCGAAGGGGATCAGTTTTGCAATTTGATCTACAAAACCATAGGGATAGCCCAGTACACGCCCAACATCTCGAACCACCGCTTTGGCGGCCATACTACCGTAGGTAATAATCTGTGAAACACGATCACGACCATATTTGCGTGCAACATAATCGATGACTTCATCCCGTCTTTCCATACAGAAGTCGATATCAAAATCTGGTAGAGAAACACGCTCTGGATTCAGAAAACGTTCAAACAGCAGGTCATATTGAAGAGGGTCGAGCTCGGTAATACCAAGTACATAGGCAACCAAAGATCCGGCGCCAGAACCACGACCAGGGCCTACCGGTATATCATTATCCTTTGCCCATTGAATAAAATCCGCCACGATCAGAAAGTAGCCGGAAAACCCCATGGCTATGATGACATCAAGTTCCAACTCCAGCCTTTCCTGATAGGCCCCCTGAATTTCATGAAGATCTTCATCATCATCAATCACCAGCCGCTGTCCCAGTCCCTGTTTAGCCTGATGAACCAGCCATTCATTCTGATTGAACCCATCCGGAACCGGAAAATCGGGTAAATAATTTTCACCCAGGATCAATTCAAGATTACAACGTTTGGCGATCACGATTGTATTCTCAATGGCCTCCGGTATATCAGAGAACAGTTCGATCATCTCATCACTTGAACGAAAGTATTGCTCGACTTTATAAAGGCTTGGTCGTCTCGAATCTCCCAGGGTATAACCCTGATGTATACAGACACGGGCTTCGTGTGCCTCATATTCATCTTCTTGCAGGAACCTGACATTATTCGTCGCAACGACAGGTGTGTCTAGCTCGGTCGCTAACTCAACAGCAGAATAGATATAATCATTTTCCCCCGGATGATTCGTTCTTTGCAGTTCCAGATAAAACCTGTCCGGGAATATCATTTGCCAATTATTCAGAAGATCTTTGGCATGACTATAATTTCCCGCAAGTAATGCCTGACCAATATCGCCCTGTTGTGCGCCTGAAAGCGCAATCAAACCTTCAGCATTGTCTTTTATCCATGCCTTCTGAACAAATGCAACGCCTTGATATTGCCCTTCCTGATAACTACGTGTAATTAAAGAGTTTAAATTTTTATAGCCTTGATAGTTCTGGCACAACAAAACCAGTCTACTGGATTCTTTATAATTATCATTTTCGTTTATTCGAAGCTCAACACCAATGATCGGCTTGACACCTGCCTTATGAGCAGCACGATAGAATTTTAAAGCTGAAAAAAGATTACCCTGTTCAGTTAGTGCAGCAGCGGGCATGTTGTATTCTGCTATCTTTTCGGCAAGTTCATTTATCCTTATCAGGCCATCTTCAAGTGAATACTCGGAATGAACATGCAAATGTACGAAACTATCTTTCACCAAACGCCTCAAATCTGATTTTAATTATTCCAGCAACTGTTTTACCGGAGCAAAACTTTTTCTATGTATCGATGAAACACCCAGTTCTTTTAACGCATCTACATGCATTTTTGTCGGGTAACCCTTATGTCGAGAGAAGCCATAGCCAGGGTATTGACTATCCAGTGCTATCATCTCACTGTCCCTGGCAACTTTGGCAATAATTGAAGCTGCCGATATCGCTGCAATTTTACTATCGCCTTTGATGATAGCTTCAACTTTAAAGATTATATCCGGGCAATATATTCCATCAACCAGAACCAGTTCTGGTTCAATTGATAGCGATTCAACCGCTCTTTTCATTGCCAACAAACTCGCCTGGAGTATGTTGATTGAATCAATTTCATCATGCTCGGCCCGGCCAATCGCCCAGGCCAATGCCTTCTCCCGTATCTCTATTGCCAGAATATTACGTTTTTTCTCACTGATCTTCTTTGAATCCATCAGGCCAGATATAGGATTTTCAGGATTCAGAATAACAGCAGCAGCAATGACAGGACCTGCCAGCGGTCCTCTACCTACTTCATCGACACCAGCCATTATCTCATTATTAATAGACCTGTAATTTTCCATATATTCTGGCACTCTTTCAGCTAGGGAACCTTAGATATTAATGATGCAATTGCATCAACGGCTGAGTGTTTGTTTTGCTGAATTATACCCTGATGTATCACCTCGAATTCTGATCTTAATTTATCAACAGCAGCCTTGTCATTTAACCAGTTTAATAATTCAGTGCTGAGTTTTTCAGGCGTACAATCATATTGCAAACATTCCGGCACCAGTAATTTACCCGCCAGTAAATTAGGTAAAGCAGCGTAGGGTGTGTGAATTAATCTACTGGCTATCTGATAGCTAAACCATGAAATCCGGTATGCAACCACCATAGGCTTCTTTAACAACATGGCCTCCAGTGTAATGGTTCCAGAGGCCAGTAATAACAGGTCACTCGCCTCCAATACACGCCTGGAGTCGCCGGTAAATATTGACACTGGTAATTCAGGACATATTGCATTGATTGATTGTGTAAAGATATCTTTGGCCTCTTCATCAACCAGGTTTGTCACAAAATAGAGATTTTCATGTCGCTGCTGGCACAATAACGCCGTTTGTAGAAATATTGCCGCATGATGTTTTAGCTCGCTCCGGCGACTCCCCGGCATCAATGCAATGATGGTTTTATCACCGGGTAAGCCTAATGCTTCCCTTGCACTATTTTTGTCAGGCACTTTGTTTAACTGGCTCGCGAGTGGATGACCAACAAATCGGGCTGTTACATTATTTTTATCGTAATACGACAGTTCAAACGGGAACAATACCAGCATCAGATCAACTGCGCGTGATATTTTATTGATTCTATATTCTCTCCACGCCCAGACTGATGGGCTGACATAGTGTACCGTCTTGATGCCCTTACTACGTAATTTTTCTTCCAAAGTTAAATTAAATTCAGGGGCATCAATGCCGATAAACACATCGGGGGGATTCTCGATAAAATAGTTTGTTAATTTCTTACGGATGCTGAGTAGTTCAAATAATCTTGCAAAGATTTCAAAAATACCCATCACTGACAATCTTTCCATATCGAAAAGACTTTGACATCCATTCTCTATGAGGTGCTTTCCTCCGATACCCACAACTTCTATATCGGAATATTTCTCTTTCAACTCCTGTATCAATTTTGCACCAAGAAGATCGCCTGATGCCTCACCCGCAACTATGCCTATTCTAAGCATGATAAATTTTCCAGAATACTATCGGGAAACAGGACTGTCTGGAGATGGAGCCAAACTAGATTAGCGTATGATCCCACGGCTGGATTTTTCTATAAAGTCAGAAAATTCTCTAACGGCTTCCGATTGTGATGCAAGGTCTTCAAGTCCTTCAAGGGCCTGTTTTGTGGTAAGCCCGTTGCGGTAAACGATCTTGTATACTTTACGCAAGATATCTATCGTTTCCTTGGTATATCCATGACGCTTCAAACCCTCACGATTGAGGCCAATTGGCTTGGCTCTATCGCCCGCGACCATCAGGAAAGGTGGCACATCCTTACCTACCATG
>JAIVVP010000188.1:0-4250 GCA_049189775.1 Gemmatimonadota bacterium
GACCGTATCAATGTCGCCGATGAGGCGACCCGGTATCGGGTTCTGGTTGCTGGCGAGGTTGTTGATGACATTGCCAGACTCGATGAGATACTCAGGGCTTCCAAGAAACGGATCGCTGTGGCAGTCCAAGCATCAGGGACATCATGGACGAATATATGGACACGCCCACACTGGATGAAGAACAATTTAGTGAACGTCTGAATAAGTGGTTTACACAACATTTCAGTACAAAGGATGACAGAATGCATAAATTCCTGCATCACTAATCACCAATCATTAATAATCAATAGGAGTTAGAAACATGATTAAAATTAAACCTTTATTATTATTGGCAGCTCTGGCAAGCATGCCATTTGCAGCCTATGCTGCAGGCGATGCTGCAGCGGGAAAATCCAAAGCTACTTCATGTGCCATGTGTCATGGTGCAGCAGGAATCAGTGCTAATGATATCTGGCCAAATCTTGCAGGACAAAAACCGGGTTACCTGACTAAACAGATGAAAGCCTTTCGTGATGGAGACAGAAAAGACCCGATGATGTCACCTATGGCAGCACCATTAAGCGATGATGATATAGCTAATCTGGCAGCATATTTTAGCAGCTTGTAATAGAAGTTATTATTTGCAAGGAGGAAAGATGAAGTATATTCATCTTTCCTCCTTATTATATATCGTGGATTAAATTCACAGACTCAAAAAGAGTGTTTGAGAAGTTCGCCCCAGCTCTTCTTTTTACCAAGAAGTTTCCTTGCATCATAAGACAAACGATGGGTACCGTGGCACTCGGCACAAACCATAACCGCCAAAGTACCCAAAGCCTTGCCCTGCTCCTGTAAGGAACCTGTTTTAAGACTTTGCTCAAGATCTGTCATAGATTGTTCCATCTGCATATTGGGATATACTTTCAAATCATTTTTATGGCAGTTAATACAAGTTTTACCCAGACTGTTCATGCTTTTTTCCAATTCCAGAAAAGCCGATAGTGCTGCATCCTGTCTGCCATCAACAAAGGCAATCTTGATTCTATTCACCTGTTTACTCATAGCTCGCATATGTGAAATTAATGTTGTTGAACCATCAATCTTCATCTCTGAAAAATCAGGTGCACGATACATTGTTGCTGTCACTGCACGATAATCCGTATGGCATGACTGACAACTCTTATCCAGCTCAAGCAAAGCATGAGCTACATCGTCATAGCGTTTTTCTTTAGCACTTTTTTGTATCTCGGCAATGGAGATAAAATCCAGCTTTTTTTCCCATTCGGGTACCATCTCTGGAATTTTATGGTAATCCTCATTTAACTTTGCTACCCATTTCTGCAGATTTTCCTGATCCTGCATTTTTGCATAAATCTCAATCGCCAGGATTTCACGTCGTAACTTGAACATGGTATGCAACCATACCTGACGTTTGTTTTGCGGTTTATACCATTGTGAGATTGATTCCGGGGGCTCTCT
Source organism: Gemmatimonadota bacterium (assembly GCA_049189775.1). Lineage (GTDB taxonomy): Bacteria > Pseudomonadota > Gammaproteobacteria > Eutrophobiales > Eutrophobiaceae > SMWN01. The sequence goes on from JAIVVP010000188.1 coordinate 1,459, forward strand.
GAGTGCAATCACATGATCTTGATGCATATAAGAAATACCGATGATTATGAAAATAATCAGGCACTGAATAACAATAAAAACAGACCAACGCATCACTATCACCTTTTCGTTTAATTATTGCAGAGCGATATATTCTATCCTTGAAAATCAACACAAAATGAATCTTGCTATGTCTTACCAAGGCTCAACCAACTCTTTAGTACTTATCAGGAATAACACGCCTACCTGTGAGTGAGGCTCTGTCATCATACTTATCCTTCAGGTTTCGCTTACCTAGCTTCACTTCAGAATATGGCAACTCCTTATAGGGAATCTGACTGAGTAGATGGGAAATACAGTTCAGGCGAGCACGTTTTTTGTTATCCGAGGGCACAATATACCAGGGAGAAATTTCTGTATCGGTAGCTTCCAGCATGGCATCGCGTGCACGTGAATAATCATACCAACGATGATAGGATTCCTTATCCATCGGACTCATCTTCCATTTCTTACGCTCATCATCAATACGGCTCTGAAAGCGGCGTTGTTGTTCGTCCATGCTCACATCAAACCAGTATTTGAGCAGAATAATATTATTCTCGTTAAATACCTTTTCGAATGATGGGGTCATTTTGAGAAAGCGCTCATACTCCTGTTCACTACAAAAACCCATTACATGTTCGACCCCGGCACGGTTATACCAACTACGATCGAACAGGATAATCTCCCCTGCCGCCGGGAAATGGCATAAATAACGCTGCATATATAGCTGGCTCTTCTCACGCTCTGTCGGTGCCGGCCTCGCAACCACCTTGAATACACGCGGGCTTACCCGCTCTGTAATACGTTTGATAACACCACCCTTACCCGCTGCATCCCGACCTTCGAATACAATGATAATCTTCGCGCCCGTCTTTTTCACCCAGTACTGTAGTTTGACGAGCTCACCCTGCAACTTCTTCAGTTCCTTCTCATAATCTTTTTTAGAGAGCTTCTGGGGCTTGTTATCGTATAATTTATTCACCCGTTTTCCTGTTGCCTGGTTTGTTTTCTTTTTTGCCATTGAATTACCCTTCTGTGCAAAAGTTAATAGTTTCTACATAGTAATAAATAAACTGAATCGCATGCTATATTGTGCCGATAATAGAACAACTCATTAATCTGTATTTGCATAACAAGTAGTATAAAAGAAAAAAGATACGATCAATTTTATCAAATATTTATTCGCGGCAATATTCGCTTAATTACTTTCCACGAGTTCGTGGTTAAGACTTAGTGACTGGTACCACTTGATCGTGTGATTTTGTTATAAACGTTATATTTACCAGAAGGTTTGTTCATAGGAATGCGCTTGACCTCTTCAAGTGTACTGGCGTTGTAAACTATTATGGCACCATCATTTTCCCAAATGCTCAGTAATGCGTAACGACCGTCTTTGGTAAATTCAACATGTGCAGCCGTTTTGCCTGGCACTGGACGCAAGGTCTTTACAATTTCCAGCGTGTTCTTGTCGATGACATGCATAACATCACGATTGGGACCAAAAAATACATCGACCCAGGCATAGGGTGTCTTTTCATGGCTACGCATGAAGAAACCCGGCCCCAGTGTTTCAATGCGCTTGATGGTCTTCCAGTCAGTCATATCAATAACACTGACCACACCGTTTTTCAGGTTTGGTGTAGCAAGTACCGTCCTGCCCTGATACTCCCAGGTAATACCAGAGCCCATGTGGGGCAGACCGGGGAGATCAATCTCCGAGTCTTTTGCTCCCAGAACCAGATCGACAACCTGACCATTCTTTGAATTTCGTGCGGCACCGATCAAATATTCATACTTCTGATCAAAAAAGAAATCATCCAGATAATCATCCAGTTCAATACGACGCACAGGAAATGGCTCCTGTTCCGGTGGGCCTTCATCACGGTAGTCATGAACCCAGCCATAATATGGAGGATTATCAGAATATGAGATTTCCCAGACTTCCGGGATGTCTTTTAAAGCGGCGATAAAACTATTGCGAGGGCCCGCATCATAAACAGCACTGACACGTGAACTGTTTCCAGAAAGATCTTTTACCGGAATTATTTTGATGAAAGAAAGATCATTTGCATTGAGGACAACCAGGGTATGGGGTAGATAATTTGCCACAATAACGTAACGGCCATCACTGGAAGTAGCAATATTACGAGTGTTTATCCCTGCCCGTATTTCTGCCACTGTTTTAAGATTGTACATATCAAATTTTGAAATCCAGCCATCTCTGGAGGCCAGGTAGACAAAACGCCCGTCAGGCGAATATTTAGGTCCGCCATGTAATGCATGTCTTGTCTTGAAACGATGAATTGGTTCAAAGCGATCACCATCCAGAATGGTTGCATGATGGTCACCTGTTTCAACAACGATAAACAGGTTTAATGGATCGGCATCATAGACCGGTGTCTTTCCCAGTTGATCAAGCTGATAGTGAATAATATGACTTTCTTTTATTTGCTCAACACCCCAGCCTGGTACTTCTGCCAAAGGGGTATATATATATTCAACCAGTTTATTAATCTGTTCTTTATCAAGTTTTTGATCAAAAGCGGCCATTTGAGTGGCAGGTAATCCAGACAATATAGTGGCAAATGCCTTGTCTTTTTTTGTCCGCTTCAAATTTTGCGGCAACAGGGCTGGCCCCGTTCCACCGAGACGGTCTGCACCATGACAACTTGCGCAGTGCTGTGAATATAGTCGAGAGACTGCTATATCTTCGCCGGCAAATGATGTGCCTGCAAAAGATATGAGTAAGATAAAGGCAAAAATTATTTTAT
>JAIVVP010000189.1:0-4216 GCA_049189775.1 Gemmatimonadota bacterium
TTCAAAGAGTGCCAATAATTGACTCACACTCACCGGCTTTTCAGAGACCATCAATGCGGCTTCAATAATATTTTTTAGTTGTTCTGGATTCATCTTCTTTTGACTTTGACTCTAAATATTTACACGACTTTCTAACTACGATGCGGCCTTGATGTAGATGGGCCCATTTGTTTCATTCTGTACCATTTCTATGAGTGAATCTTTCATTAATTCAAGGATTGCTAACAGGGCCACGATGACACCACCCCGGCCTTCTTCAACTGCGAACAGTTCTTTAAAATCTATAAAGTCATCGGCATTGATCTTGTCCAGCACCATGGTCATACGTTCTCGTACAGACAATGCTTCACGTTGAATACGATGATGTGTGTACATATCTGCCCTGGCCAGCACTTCAGCAAATACCCTGAGCAGGGAATCCATAGAAACATCAGGTTCTTGCTGAGTTGATTTCCGGTCCGGGAATTCAACAATGGTACCGAATATTTCTCGTTCATATCTGGGCAGCGCGTCTATATCCTCAGCAGCCTGCTTGTATCTTTCATATTCCTGCAGTCTTCTGACCAGTTCTGCACGAGGATCATCCTCGTCCTCACTATCTTCAACATGCCTCGGTAATAACATCCTGGATTTTATCTCTGCCAGCATCGCTGCCATCAACAGGTATTCTCCGGCCAGATCCAGTTGCAGATCTTCCATCAGGTCTATGTAACGCATGTATTGTTCTGTGATCTGGGCAATAGGGATATTCACAATATCCAGGTTTTGACGTTTGATCAGATACAGTAAAAAATCCAATGGCCCTTCAAATGCCTCAAGAAAGACCTGTAATGCCTCGGGAGGAATATACAAATCCGTAGGAATTTCGGATAAAGGCTCGCCATGCACCACTGCGAATGGCATTTCTTTTTGATTACCCATTGCCTGATCTTTCTGGGCCTGATCACGGATCTGCACCTCGGCCTGAGCTTTAGAATCATCTTCAGGCTGATCTTGATGGTCGTTTTCTGCTAATGGTTTATCTGACATTTATAAAATATTCCTGGCGATAATGCGCTATCTATATTCAAGACCCATGGCTTGCCTGACTTCAACTATGGTCTCTCTGGCAACTTCTCTTGCCGCCTCACAGCCATCGCTAATAATACCACGTACCGTCTCGGTATCTTCCTGATATTCTTTGGCCCGTTCACGGATGGGAGACTGTTCTTTCAGGATAGAATCAATTAATGGACCCTTACAATCCAGACAGCCAATGCCTGCAGTTCGGCATCCGGTCTGCACCCAGTCTTTTACTTCATCATTGGAATAGACTTCATGCAGACTCCAGACAGGGCATTTATTTGGATCTCCCGGATCATTACGACGCACACGATTTGTATCTGTAGGCATCTTTTTTATTTTTTCTTCCACGCTGGCAGGGCTTTCACGTAAGGAAATCGTGTTGCCATAGGATTTGGACATCTTTTGTCCATCCAGACCTAATAGTTTTGATGCGGGTGCCAACAGTGCCTGTGGCTCTGGCAAGATGACTTTGCCACCGCCTTCCAGATAGCCAATTAAACGCTCCCTGTCTCCAATACTGATGTTCTGTTGTCCTTCAATCAGTGCCCTGGCCTTTTCAAGTGCCTGGACATCGCCTTGTTCCTGATAATTCTTGCGTAGATCCTGATACAGACGGTTATTCTTTTTACCCATTTTCCTGGCAGCTGCTTCTGCCTTTTCTTCAAATCCTGCTTCTCGGCCGTACAGATAATTAAATCGGCGCGCGACTTCTCTCGAGAGTTCAACGTGCGCAACCTGATCTTCACCGACCGGGACATTCCCCGCCTTGTATATCAGGATATCCGCAGTCTGTAGTAATGGATAACCCAGAAAACCATAGGTGGTCAGATCCTTATTATTGAGTTTAACCTGCTGGTCTTTATAGCTCGGAACACGTTCAAGCCAGCTTAGTGGTGTAAACATTGAAAGCAATAGATGTAATTCGGCATGTTCCGGTACGCGAGACTGAATAAAAATCTTGGCAGCACCCGGATCAACACCGACGGCCAACCAGTCAATGACCATATCCCAGACACTTTCCGAGATGATATGAGGGTCTTCGTATTCAGTAGTTAATGCATGCCAATCTGCAACAAAGAAAAAGCATTCATATTCGTTTTGTAGGGTTAGCCAGTTTTTGAGTACACCGTGATAATGGCCAAGATGCAGTTGCCCTGTCGGTCTCATACCGGACAGAACTCTCTGATTTGCAGTACTGCTCAAGAAAAGATCCTCATGATTAAAATTCAGGCGCGTAGTATACCTACGTTTAATAACCCAAACTACCTGGAAGTGCAGGCTTCAGAGTAGTTTGGCTTAAAGACCTACAGCAGAAATATCCCCCATTCCTTCACGGACAAGCACTGCCTGGCCATCTGCCAGATCAACAACCGTAGTTGCGCCCATACCACAAGCGCCACCATCGATGACCAGATCAATCTGTCCGCATAATCTATCTGCGATTTCTGCGGGATCGGTCATTGGATCATTGTCTCCGGGCAATATCAAACTGGTACTGAGCATCGGCTCACCCAATTCCTCCAGTAAATCGAGAATGATCTGGTTATCCGGGACTCGAACCCCTATGGTTTTGCGTTTAGGGTGTTGTAATCGTTTAGGCACATCCCGTGTTGCCACCAACAGGAAAGTATAGGGTCCCGGTGTTGCTGCCTTCATCAGGCGAAAAGACGAATTATGCACCTTGGCATAAATGCCTATCTCAGAAAGGTCTCGGCATAATAAGGTTAAATTATGTTTCTTATCCAGGCCTCTGATCCTCTGGATTTTCTCCAGGGCTGTCTTATCGCCAATATGACAGCCCAGGGCATAACAGGAATCAGTGGGATACACTACGACGCCGCCATCACGCACGATGGTAGCCGCAGACTGGATCAGGCGTTTTTGCGGATTTTCTGAATGAATTTCAAAAACCTGTGTCATAGATAGTCTGGGCTATATTTTTTCGATATGATTGCAACATTAATCTTACTAAAAGAGCGTATATTACCTTCATGAAATTTTTGTTCGACTTTTTTCCAATCCTGGCTTTCTTTATCGCCTTTAAAGTTACAGGCGACTCAGAATCAGGGATTTATACAGCCACAGCCGTCCTCATGGCCGCCAGTTTCATACAGATAACCGTCTACTGGCTGATGTACAGGCGCTTTGAAAACATGCATCTTATTACACTTGGGGTTGTATTGTTATTCGGTGGAGCGACCTTGCTGCTACATGACGAAAGGTTTATCCAATGGAAACCTACCGTCGTATTATGGATTTTTGCCCTGGTGGCATTAGGTAGCCAATACATCGGCAAAAAAAATGTGTTTCAAAGAATGATTCATTATTCGGATGAAAGAATCACAGCGCCCGATGCAATCTGGTTTAGATTAAATATCGGTCTGGTGCTTTTTTTCTTCCTTGTTGGATTCGCAAATATCTATGTTGCCTACAATTTTGACAGGGCAATCTGGGTAGATTTCAAGGTCTTTGGCATCACTATTTTAAATTTAATCTTCATGGGTGGTGCCATATTTTATATGTTTCAACATGCCGACATCCCGGACGATATGCTACCAAAAGATGAAGACGCCAATACAGAGGAGTAGTTATAGATGTTTTACGCAGTAATAAGTCAAGATGTAGAAGACAGTCTGGAAAAAAGAATGAGTGTGCGTGCAGACCATATTGCACGACTACAGGCACTGCAGGATGAAGGGCGTATGCTTATTGCTGGCCCACACCCCGCAATCGATAGCGAAGATCCTGGCCCAGCCGGGTTCACAGGAAGTTTGATCGTTGCTGAGTTTGATTCTCTGGAAGCTGCACAAACATGGGCAGATGCAGATCCTTATATCGCAGCCGGTGTATATGAAAAAGTGATTGTTAAGCCCTTCAAAAAAGTTTTCTAGAACAAGCAAACATCAATACAGATATCAAGAATGGATCGCATTGCTGAAATCAGGGCACGACTTGAGCGCGAGTTATCTCCCAGCCATATCGATATTATTGATGAATCGCATCTGCATGCCGGGCATGCAGGCGCAGCCAGTGGTGCAGGTCATTTTAATGTCACTGTTGTCTCGGAAAAATTCTCTGGTCAGTCTCCCATTCAACGTCATCGCATGGTCTATGACGCCATTGGCGACCTGATGCAAACAGAGATTCATGC
>JAIVVP010000190.1:0-4214 GCA_049189775.1 Gemmatimonadota bacterium
GGTGGGCTCTTGGAGAGAGAGATTGTTTTGTTTGCCACTGACACGGAAGGTACTATCCTGTTTGAATCAGACTTTGAGTATATGGTTTGGTTTGTTTGCTCAAACGCCGTTGATCTTGGAAATTTTAAAACCTTACTGTCAACTTTTAAAACCGCCATCGATGCGATATAAAATGAGGTTATTAATATTGGTTTCGCTGCTCGTTATCGGATGTAGCGGACAGGGGCATAGGGGCATTTCCTCCAACCAGGAGAAAGCTATAACCCCAGCACCACCTGCACCCCCGCCAGAAGTTTCGGCTGACTTCTTTGTATCCACAAGCGGATCAGGGTCAGGAGCAGGGCAAGAGCTTCTTCAGGTTGATGGAACAATTTTTCAATACCCCAGCTTTTGGGGTAGACGATATCGGCATTTTCAAATGCCGCATCCATATTATCGACAACTTCAAACTGGTTGAAAATAATCATTTTCGTGAACAGGCAATACACGATCTGTTGACCAGTGGTCGCTGGCCAGCTCGCAATCCTGAGATGAACATTGCCGATTTCAAAGCCCAGTTGGCCGCCTGTGAAAAAGGAGCCCAGGAACTGAGCAAGATGACAGACTACTACGGTGTGGAAACTGTGCATGCCTATATGAAGCATGTCCAGGATAATGCTGAAGCATCCGTTCGCAGAGTATTGAGTGTGCTAGGGGATGGAAAATTCACTTACAAAATGGATGATGGGCAGCAGATCTCTGTCGCAATTAAAGTGGATAAGGAAAACCGTAAGGCTATCGTCGATTTCACAGGAACCAGTCCTCAACACCCTGGCAATTTCAATGCACCAAACGCGGTGGTTAAAGCTGCAGTATTGTATGTGTTCCGCTGCCTTGTACATGAAGATATTCCGCTCAATGAAGGCTGTCTTAAACCCATAGAGATCATTATTCCAGAGCGATCCATGATAAGCCCAGTTTATCCTGCCGCTGTTTTCGCCGGAAATGTTGAGACATCCCAATACCTGGTCGATACCTTGTTTGGTGCGCTTGGCGTGGTTGCTGCTTCCCAGGGAACCATGAATAACTTCATCTGGGGGAATGACAAACATCAGTATTACGAAACCATTTGTGGCGGTACCGGTGCAGGCAATGACCATGAAGGTATTGACGCCGTTCATAGCCATATGACTAACTCAAGATTGACTGATCCGGAAGTGTTGGAATGGCGTTTCCCGGTGATTCTGCAATCATTTGAAATTAGAATGGGTTCTGGAGGTAAGGGACGATATCGCGGCGGTAACGGGGTAATTCGAAAAGTAAAATTTCTGGAAAATATGACGGCCAATATCATTTCTGGTCATCGACAGATCCCGCCCTATGGTCTTGCTGGAGGTGGACCCGGTAGTGTTGGAAATAACCGGGTCGAGCATACCGATGGCTCAGTTACGCAATTATCAGGAACAGATCAGATCGAACTAAAACAGGGAGATGTTTTTGTGATTGAGACACCGGGCGGGGGAGGATATGGCAGCACAGGTGAATAATCATAAGTAAACTAAAGATAAATATGTTGCCCGCTCAGAAGCTCGAATATTTCATGCTCAGGTGCTTTAACGTCCATTTTATCATCGCTTACATTAGCAACTTCATAATCAAAGTTTTTTAGTTTTTCGACATAGAATTCTATCGGTGGCGCTTCGTCGGGCATGCGGTCTGCGGTTCTGTGAAAATCGTGTAATCTATCAAGGCTTAATGTCAGGAACCCTGTTTCCCGGTTGTATTCAGTCATATTATTTCCTTTCGTCAAAATGAATTAGTATTTAGCGATATTAGACGGTTTCTATTGGTTATACTTGATTAAGATTAAGTTTGTATCGTTTTTGAGGGTCTGGAGATGAAAGCAACTGCGGAATTACAGGTCATCCCGCTTTGTAGCGGTGTTTCCGTCAGGAAAGAGGTCATACGTGTTGTTGAAATGCTAAAGGGCCATGGCTTCATTATCGAGACCCATGCTTCCGGGACTAACATTGAAGGCGAAATGTCGGATATCCTCGCGGCTGTTGAACAAATTCATGAAACTCTGCACAAGGAGGGCAGTGTGCGTATCCTGAGTTATCTGAAACTGGAAACCCGCACCGACAAGACACCGACGCTGGTTGGCAAACGGCTATAGGCTGTAATCGATTAGATCTGTAAATTGTGAACAGGCACTGGGTTTGCGTCTGTGGGTGGTTCTTGAATTATATGTTTTCCCTTTTCGGAGGTGTTTTATTTTCCCTTTGAGCTATCCTTTCTTTACCAACTAAAAATAAGGGGAGAACAATGGCAAAACTTACTATGGTATTAATAGGCCTCTCGGCAATAGCTTTCTTGTTGGCAGTGCTCAGTGTACTGGTTACCGGTTCGATTATGGGAATAACACCTGAGGGCTTTTCAAGGGCGTGCACAAATCTCGCTCTGATGGGAATAGCATTGTCTGTATGCTGCCCGAAACATTGTAAAGCACCTGATTAAGCAGCACATAAAAAAAGGGTCGGAGTGATTTAAATCTAATTAATCCGATCCTTTTTTATTCTACCGAAGTAATTAAACTATTACTTATGAACAAATACAGGCAACTGGGTAATACAAACATTGAAGTCTGTGCCATTGGTTTAGGCGCTATGCCTTTATCTCTGGATGGGCGACCGGATGAAGCACAGGCTTTAGGTGTTATCGAGGCCTTTGTTGCTGGTGGGGGTAATTTTATTGATTCTGCCAATGTCTATTGTATTGATGATTCTGATGTAGGACACAATGAGAAATTAATCGCCAGGGCTTTATCAAAACTGGAGGATGCAAGTAATATAATTGTTGCCACCAAGGGCGGCCTGAGACGGCCCAGTGGTGGTTGGACGGTTGATGGCAGTCCTGAGTGGTTGAGACAGTCATGTGAAAAAAGTTTGCAGGATCTGAATACTGATTCAATATTTTTGTATCAACTCCACGCACCCGATCCGGATGTACCATTGACCGATTCAGTCGGTGAACTTGCACGACTCAAGGCTGAAGGCAAGATTCATCACATTGGTTTGTCTAACGTCACTGTTGAACAAATCCAGTTAGCTCTTTCCATAACAGACATCATATCTGTGCAAAACCGGTGTAATCTATTTGAGCAAACCTCATTTGAAAATGGTGTGGTTAAATTCTGTGAGGAAAATAATATTAGCTTTATTGCACATAGTCCTGTCGGTGGACATTTCCAACATGCACAGCGTGCTGAGGATAGATTGTTAAAAAAACTGGCTGAAAAATATGACGCATCTACATATCAAATAATGATCGCGTGGTTATTAAACAAGAGTTCGTCAATATTGGCCATTCCGGGTGCAAGCAAGACCAGTAGTATCACGGACAGCCTGCGAGCAATTAATGTGGAATTCAGTAAGGAAGACATGCAGCTGCTTGACACAGATACCGAGTAAGGCCTGTTATCAAAGATTATGCTGGTAAATGGTGGTCTGTTTCGTTCTACATGTTAGTCCTGAATTTTAGTCAGACGATCACATGCCATTGAAGATCAGGGTTTGATACGTTGCCTGTTGTTTTCAGTCAAACGCCTGAGTCGATGTAATTGCCAGGGGCCATCATCAGTTTCCCTGCACATGCCATAACGAAATGTCGGCATCATGGTGGATATCAGAAATCTTAAATCCGTAAACCAGACACAGGTTTCCGAAGCTGATTCATCGAACCGGTAGAGGACAGGAAATTCTGCAAATTGACGAAACTTTTCCATATCATCATGCTGCCAAACCGCCAGGCTCGTTGGCGCTTTATCGGGATCTGAATCAAACAAGGAATAGTCTTGCCAGTACAGATTACCCCTGCCTTTATAGGCTGAGATCAGCCCGTACCAATTGTTTGGTGCCTGACTATTGAACAGCTTTTCGCTGAAGCCTGAAATATCCAGTAACGCAGTTGAATATTCCTGATCACGCTGCACAATCATACGCCAGTGCAATGGTGAAAAAGGTTGTGGCAGAGCAGTGATATCCGAATCTATCGTAATCCGTTCAGCGCCGAAATCCTGTGCTATCTGAATGGCCGACAGTTTTAATTGCCATTGGACGGATATATAGACCAGTAGCAATGCAGTGCCGATGAAAGCCGGCAGCCGAGTATGTAGTTGCAAAGATATTAACAAAGCCAGGACAATGATAGTCGTAAAATAAGGATCGATTATAAAG
>JAIVVP010000191.1:0-4201 GCA_049189775.1 Gemmatimonadota bacterium
TTTGGGGTGGTTGGATGGGTCGACGATTATCGCAAGGTTGTTGAGCGGAATCCAAAAGGCTTGCCAGGGCGATATAAATATTTCTGGCAATCAATTATTGGCCTTGTTGCTGCCATGTATCTCTATCAGAGTGCTGCTTCACCTGCCGAGACCCAGTTGATTATTCCTTTCATTAAAGATGTGACCATAAATCTTGGCTGGATGTATGTTGTGCTGTCTTATTTTGTCATCGTTGGCACCAGTAATGCGGTGAATCTTACGGATGGACTGGATGGACTTGCCATCTTGCCCACCGTTCTGGTTGCGGGTGCCTTGATGATATTTGCCTATACCACAGGTCACATTCATTTTGCAGAATATCTGGGCATTCCTTATATCAAAGGCGTCGGAGAGGTTGCAATATTTTGTGCTGCGATAGTTGGTGCAGGGCTAGGATTCCTGTGGTTCAACACTTATCCGGCACAGGTTTTTATGGGCGACATCGGTGCCCTGGCACTGGGTGCTGCGCTGGGTATTGTTGCAATAGTGGTTCGTCAGGAACTGGTGTTGTTCATCATGGGCGGTGTGTTTGTGATGGAAACTGTTTCCGTCATTCTGCAGGTTGGTTCTTATAAATTAACTGGCAAGCGAATTTTTCATATGGCACCACTACATCATCATTATGAACTGAAAGGCTGGCCAGAGCCCAGGGTGATTGTCCGTTTCTGGATAGTCACCGTGATACTTGTATTGATTGGCCTTGCCAGTTTAAAGGTACGGTGAGGCAAGAGTTTTGGGATGTGCAGAGGCGATTGTTGTTGAAGTGATAGAGACAAGCAAACAATTTAATACTGTTGTCGTGGGTCTGGGTAAGACAGGCTTTGCTTGTGCTCGATATCTGGCCGCACAGGGTGTCAGTTTTGCAGTCACAGACAACCGTGATGAACCGCCTATGTTAAATGAGATGCAAGCAGCCTTGCCTGATGTTCCATTATTCCTGGGTGGATTCGATGAATCTTTACTGATGAGTGCTGATCATCTATTGCTAAGTCCCGGCGTATCTTTACAAGAGGATGCCATCGTCAAGGCCATAGACTCAGGTGTCGAAGTGTATGGTGATATAGAATTATTTTGTCGAAATATTTCAGCTCCTGTTATTGCAATCACAGGGTCGAATGGCAAAAGTACTGTTACTACGCTGGTTGCAGAAATGCTTCGGGCAGCAGACCTCAATGTTGTTGAAGGCGGGAACCTGGGAACCCCTGCACTGGATTTGATTAGTGATAATGAACCTGATGTATATGTGCTGGAATTATCCAGTTTCCAGCTAGAAACTGTGAGCTCATTGAATGCCATTGCCTCGGTCGTTTTGAATGTGTCACCAGATCATATGGACAGGTATGAAGGTTTGACAGAATATAAAACTGCCAAGGAACGCATCTACGATGGCAATGGAACAATAGTTATTAATCTTGATGATCCTGCTGTTGCAAGTATGGCTCGAAATCAAAGGACTTGTGTTGACTTTACCTTGTTTGATCCTTTGCCAGGTGATTATGGTGTGCGTGATTATGATGGTGATCGCTGGATAGTGAAAGGTGAAGACAAATTAATTCCTGTGAATGATCTTCATATCAAGGGTGAACATAATATTGCTAATGCGATGGCTGCAATGGCATTGGCGGAAACACTAAATTGCCCCCGGGCGGCCATGCTGAGTGTGTTGCGTTCATTTCCGGGTCTGGAGCATCGTTGCCAGTGGATAGCCGAGCATGCGGATGTGAAATGGTTTAACGATTCCAAGGGCACCAATGTCGGCGCAAGTTGTGCTGCCATTAAAGGCCTGGCTGCAGATGAGAATATTGTGTTGATTGCAGGCGGTGATGGAAAAGGTGCGGACTTTTCAGAGTTAGAGGATGTCGCAGATGGCAGACTAAAGGCTGCGATTGTACTGGGTAAAGATGGTCCCGAGATCGGTAAAGTGCTTCTAAACGTGGTGCCAGTTCATTCAGTTGATAGCATGGAGATGGCGGTTGAGACTGCCGCAAGAATAGTCAGGCCTGGAGATATTGTTTTGCTCTCACCTGCGTGTGCGAGTTTTGATATGTTTGAAAATTATCAGGCACGTGGTGATGCATTTGTTGCAGCTGTCAATAATGTGCTTGGAGATCAGTATCATGTATAGACAGCAGCAGGCCATCCCAAAAAATATTTTATCGAACGAAAATGCCCTGTTTCGTTCTTATGATGCCTGGTTAATGACGGTGATTTTTTTGCTTATTGGTCTTGGCCTGGTCATGGTTGCCTCATCATCAATAGCCATAGCCGATCGTCAGTTTCATGATCCCCTGTATTATTTCTGGCGGCAATCCTTTGCAGTTGCCATCGGTCTGGGTTTACTTGTTGCTGTATTAAAGATCCCCTTGTCCGTATGGGAGTTCTTAAGTGTGCCATTGCTTGTGCTGGGTATGTTATTGCTAATTCTGGTACTAATTCCTGGCGTTGGTAGAGAAGTGAATGGTAGTACACGTTGGATTAGTGTGGGTTCGCTTGCATTCCAGGCATCTGAGCCTGTTAAATTTTGTGTCATTGCTTACCTTGCTGGCTACATGGTACGTCATGGGGAACATGTAAGAAATAATTTCGCCGGATTTATCAGACCTATTTGTGTGTTAACAATCGTTGCAGGCCTGTTGTTGCTGGAACCAGACTACGGTTCCAGTGTTGTCCTGTTCGCCACAGCATTAGGCATGTTGTTTATGGGTGGTGTTCCGCTTGGCAGATTTTTTGCCTGGGTGCTAACAGCAATATCTGTTCTTGCGACGCTGGCTGTATTGTCACCCTATCGCATGCAGAGATTAATGAGTTTTTCTGATCCCTGGCAAGATCCCTACAATACCGGGTTTCAGTTGACTCAAGCCTTGATTGCATTCGGGCGCGGCGACTGGTTTGGTGTCGGCCTCGGCAGCAGCGTTCAAAAACTGTTTTATTTGCCCGAGGCACATACTGATTTTGTATTTTCAGTTTTTGCCGAAGAATTTGGATTAGTGGGATCGGTAACCCTGATTTTATTATTCGGTTTTCTGGTCTGGCGCGCGTTTGTTATAGGACACGTTGCTGAGCGGATGGGAAAACTGTTCGCAGCCTATCTGGCTTATGGTATTGGTTTAATTATCGGTATTCAGGCGTTCATTAATATGGGCGTTAATCTTGGTGTCTTACCTACCAAAGGACTGACCCTGCCTTTAATTAGCTATGGCGGTAATAGCATGATGACCAGCTGTTTATTGCTGGGCATTTTGTTGCGAGTAGAAGTAGAAAATCGACAGACAAAGCGATCAACTGCAGCCGATGTGAGCAAGTCCTATGCAGAATAGACGCATGGAAAATAAACCCCAAGAAAATAGAATCAGGGAAAATAGGCCAATCCTGATCATGGCTGGCGGCACTGGTGGACACATCTACCCGGCCCTGGCTGTTGCCAATTGTCTGCGTGAAAGAGATGTCCCCACCTTATGGCTTGGAACCAGAACCGGGCTTGAGGCAAAAATAGTGCCGGAAAATGGACTCAAACTACTAACCATTAATATAAGTGGCTTACGTGGTAAGGGGATTATGCGCTGGATCACCGCGCCATTCTCTATCTTCATGGCAGTAGTCCAGTCAATCTTTGTCTTGAATCGGCACAAACCTGCCGCCGTGTTGGGCATGGGTGGTTTTGCAAGTGGTCCCGGAGGGATTGCTGCATGGCTGATGCGCATACCTTTGTGTGTACATGAACAGAATGCCGTTGCCGGTTTGACCAACAGACTTCTGGCACCATTCGCCAAAATTGTTATGCAAGCCTTTCCGAATACCTTTTCGTCATCAACGCATGCAACTATGACCGGTAACCCTGTACGTGAAGAGATCATCAGCGTTGCAGAGCCGCAACAGCGTTTTCAAAATCGTACAGATAATTGTTTGCATATTCTGGTGGTAGGCGGAAGTCTCGGCGCCAGGGCCTTGAACGAGGTTGTTCCCGAGGCGCTTTCCATTTTGGGAGAGGATATAAACATCAAGGTTAAGCACCAGACAGGTGATAGAAATTTACAATCTACCAGGGCCCTTTATCAGTCTTTGAATATTTCTGTTGAGCCTCAGGCTTATATAGATGATATGGCTGCAGCATATGCATGGGCTGATCTTGTGTTATGCAGGGCGGGTGCAATGACAGTAGCAG
>JAIVVP010000192.1:0-4198 GCA_049189775.1 Gemmatimonadota bacterium
ATGACCTCTCAAAACAGGTTTGTAGGAACGCATATCCACACTCTTGGGATATTCATATTCGCAACTGTCTGCAGTGATATCTTTAGGAATATCCACAACCACAGGCCCTGGACGACCCGTGGTCGCAACATAAAATGCCTTTTTGATGGTGGAGGCCAGATCTTCAACATTCTTCACCAGGAAATTGTGTTTCACGCAAGGACGGGTCACGCCAACGGCATCGACCTCCTGAAAAGCATCATTACCAATCAGATGCGTTGGCACCTGGCCAGTAAAAACAACCAGAGGAATAGAATCCATATAAGCAGTGGCAATACCTGTCACACAATTGGTTGCCCCCGGGCCAGAGGTCACCAGAACCACACCAGGTTTACCTGTCGCACGCGCATAGGCATCGGCAGCATGTGTTGCACCCTGCTCATGACGCACGAGGATATGCTCAACATCATCCTGCTTATACAATGCATCGTAGATATGTAAAACGGAGCCACCGGGATAACCAAACAAATGTTTGATCCCCTCATCTTTCAGGGCACGAATAAAAATTTCCGCCCCTCTAAGCACCTCTTTTGACTTGCCCAATATCCTGTTTCCTGTTGGTTTTAGTTTTCGTAAGTGTAAACCTCGGAAAGTTACTGATATTCTTGCCTCAGGTCAAGTTGTGCCATGCACAAAAGGGAAAACTTTTACCAGCTATGCAGAAAAAAATCGAGAATTCACCCTCAGGCCCACTTATACCCAAACTACCTGGAAATAAGCTAAGATACGCGTCCAAAATATTTTAACAGCAGAAACCTGATGCAAATTTCCAAATATTTAATCGCCACCCTGAGGGAGGCCCCTGCCGAAGCCGAAATCATCAGCCACCAGCTAATGTTGCGAGCAGGCATGATCCGCCGGATAGCCTCCGGGATATATACCTGGCTGCCCATGGGTCTGCGCGTATTGCGCAAGGTTGAGGCAATTATTCGTGAAGAAATGGACCGGGCAGGTGCCCAGGAATTGCTGATGTCAGCTGTCCAACCGGCAGAACTCTGGGAGGAATCGGGTCGCTGGGATCAATATGGACCAGAATTATTACGCATCCAGGACAGGCACCAGCGAGATTTTTGCCTGGGCCCTACACATGAAGAAATCATTACCGACCTGATCCGCAAGGAAATCAGAAGCTATAAGCAATTACCGGCCAATTTTTACCAGATACAGACCAAGTTTCGTGACGAAATCAGACCCCGTTTTGGCATCATGCGTGCGCGTGAATTCCTGATGAAAGATGCCTATTCCTTTCATCTGACAGATGAATCACTGCAAGAAACATATGATGAAATGTTCGCCACCTATACCCGGATTTTTGAACGCCTGGGTTTGAAGTTCCGTGCGGTGCAGGCCGACAGTGGCAATATCGGTGGTAATGCCTCGCATGAATTCCATGTACTGGCCGATTCCGGGGAAGACCAGATTGTCTTCAATGAAGAAGGAAGCTATGCAGCGAATATTGAACTTGCCGAGGCACCGATGCCTGAAGGCGAACGTGATGCCCCAAAGGCAACGCTGGAAACTATTGATACACCAGATCAACATACTATTGAAGAGCTCAGCCAGTTTCTGAATATCAGTGCTGATAAGTGCATCAAAACACTGGTAGTAAAGGGGCAAAATGAATCACTTGTCGCCCTGGTACTCAGAGGCGATCACGAACTCAACAAGGTCAAGGCAGAAAAAATACCTGCCGTTGAAATACCGCTTGAGTTTGCCAGTGCCGAAGAAATTAAAAAATCGTTAAATTGCACGCCGGGCTCTATAGGCCCGGTTAATATCAGTATTCCTGTCATCGTTGATCACAGCGCGCTGCATGTTGCAGATTTTGTCTGTGGCGCCAATGAAGACGGCAAGCACCTGACCGGCGTTAACTGGGGGCGTGACCTGGCTGAACCAGAGGGTGTCGATATTCGCAATATTGTAAAAGGTGAGCCGGCACCAGATGGATCCGGCAAACTCGATATTGCCAAAGGCATAGAAGTTGGCCATATCTTTCAATTAGGCAAAAAGTACAGTGCTGCGATGAAGGCGACCTGCCTGGATAAAAACGGTGACTCCCAGACTTTGATCATGGGCTGCTACGGAATTGGTGTATCCAGAATACTGGCCGCCGCCATCGAACAGAATCATGATGAAAATGGCATTATCTGGCCTGTTGCAATAGCACCATTTCATGTATCACTGGTACCAATCAACATGCATAAATCCCAGCGCCTGCGCGATGCTGTCATGGGGCTTTACCAGGAACTACAAGACGCAGGGATCGAAGTACTGCTGGATGATCGTAAAGAACGCCCGGGAGTTATGTTCTCGGATGCTGAATTAATCGGTATCCCACATCGCCTCACCTTTGGCGAACGGGGACTTGATGCAGGTACCATCGAATACAGATCACGCACTGATTCCGAAAACACTGACATCCAGCTAAGCGAAGTGACTGATTTTATTAAAAACCAACTGGCTAATTAACAGGTTTAGCGAACACTAAATCCTTCAAAATCCTGAAAATTAATGGCCTCACATTGCAGATTTGACACCTGAGCCATGCTCGGCCCGGTTTTTAACCAGTGATTTAGTTCATCCAGCTGTTGTTGATTACCAAATGCCATCACCTCAACCCGACCATCCGGTAGATTTCTCACCCAGCCAGTCAAACCCTTGTTCTCCGCTTGTTGCTGCGTATACATACGAAAGCAAACACCCTGTACCCGACCTGTTACAAAGCAATGTATGCCCTTATTCATCAATAATTCTCTGTATATAATTTGTCAGTTGGTGATCAGAGTCGTATATTGTAGTAAATTCTGACTGCTTCTCTATTGAGAAAAGAGCTGTCATAAATAATAAATAATACAAGCTTACGGGAATTTTCGTGTCCATCGAACAAAATAACCTGCCCATGCGAAAAAAAGGGCATCAATTAGTAATTGAAACTCGACCCGCCTACATCGAAGACTGGCTCGAGACACTGCCGTATGCAGACTTTCATAAGACTGTTTCCATATTGACTGAAGCAGTCAAGGCCACGAACAAGGTTCAAATGAAACCTGTTCAACGATTTGAACTGGTAACGCTGTATCATCGTTCATACGATTATTACATCGACACACAAATAAGAATTTTAAGTAAGCAAACGACTATCAAAAAAGGTCAACATACCTCACCAGCTCAGGACATGAAGCAATATGCCATCCAATTGTCACACGCCTGCAAAATCACAGTAAAGGATGTTCTGGATTCAACGTCTCTGTTTGGCCAGGCAAAATCCCCAACACAACAAGCATTAATGTCGATGATTTATCTGTCGCATGCCCTGGTATACAGTTTTATAGAATATAGCCCGGTGCCAAAAAATGTATGGCGTGAATTAAACATATCGTACACGTTTGCATCTGGTATCGGCCAGCAACACACAGCAATTGAAACACTTGGTGAATCAAATACGACAACTACCATAGAAAACGCCTATAAACAGATCCTGTTGGCATCTCTATCAGATCCACTGCATTTACCTTATGGGGGCATATGGGAACTCTATGAACAACTCAGTCTCTGGGCTGTGCATGCCCAGTTACAAGCCTTTGCCGAGGTAAAAAATCCAGCCGGCTATTTTGTTGTCAATACACAGGAAGATATACCGCCTGTTGCCTACAGTAAATTCGAAACCAGTCTGGCAAATCAAAACCATTTATTACTGGACGCAAACTCATTAAGGGACCTCGCACAGAATTATTTGCAAACCCTGGAATCAGGAAAAACAACAGATAATGATTTTCTACTCTCAGATAAAACTGCAAGAAAAATGCTTGTTGATTTGGGCAAGTCCTGGGGACTGCCCGCACAACGCTATTTCCCTCGCAAGGTAGCAGCAGGAAAAATAGATATCGCCGCTGGAATGAATGCCTGTTACTACTTCCATAATGATGAAAATGATATGGTGCAAAAAGGAGATCCATATCAGGATACAGCTATTTCTGTAGAAGGAGATGGACACGAATCGCTACGATCAGTTACATACAATAGCGAACAATGGGAGCTGACTGACCAGGGCTCAAACGGCTTTTGTATCAGAAAAACCGATCATCCTGCTAAAGCAATACGGGTTGGTGATCTTGTTGGCCTGAAACCAAAGACTGATAATCCTCAGAATAATTGGGTG
>JAIVVP010000193.1:0-4100 GCA_049189775.1 Gemmatimonadota bacterium
TTTCATGGTTACTTATTGTGGGGTGAGTAACAAGAAGTGACTCGCCGGTTGAAGGCGAAATTATTTAACTGGTGGCAAACTCGAACGAATCGGAATAAATAAATTCTGCGGAGAGGCCGCGTTCGACGAAGGAATCTAGGACTGCATGGACCATGGGTGGTGGGCCGCAGGTGTAGACTTCGTAGCCTGAAACATCTTTGATATCTTCGAGGATGGCGTTGTGGACGAAGCCGGTTCTTCCTTGCCATTCGTCTCTATCTTCAAGTTCTGAAAGTACCGGGGTATATTCGATGTGGTCGTGTTCGTCGGCCCAGCTTTGTGCGAGTTTATGCAGGTAGAGATCTTCTTCTTTGCGGGCTCCCCAGTAGAAATGAATCGGGCGTTTGTCGCCCAGATGTAATGCATGTTCGATGACACCTTTGATGGGCGCAAAGCCTGTTCCACCTGCAACCATTATCATAGGTCGTTCTGAATCTTCCCTGAGAAAAAAAGTACCCAGTGGACCTTCAAATCTTAGTAGTGTGCTTTCTTTTAACTCGTGGAAGGCGTATTCCGAAAATAAACCACCATCATAATGACGTATATGTAATTCCAGATAGTCATCATTATGTGGTGCGTTGGCCAATGAAAAAGATCTCTTCTTTCCTTCACGTAGTAACAAGTCGATATATTGTCCTGCCAGGAATTGTAGACGTTCGCTCTTGGGTAATTTTAAAAACAACCGTATGACGTCGTGATTAAGATGTTCAATTTCTGTGACACGACAGGGTAGTTTGCGAATGGCAATTTCGCCAACCCGCTCTATTTCTTGTGCTTCGATAGTGACGTCGGAGTCCGGTATGGCCTGACAAAAGAGCACGTAACCTTCCTTGATTTCCTGTTCGGAAATACCAGTCACTTCATTTTGATAATGAATCTTCCCTTCGATTAATTTTCCTTTACAGGATCCACAAGCACCATTTCGGCAACCGTAAGGGAAGCTGTGGCCATGCTTCAGTGCTGATTCCAGGATAGTTTCTTCGCTGTCTGCCGGGAATGATTCCTTGTTTGAATCAATAGTAATTTTGTATGACATGATATTGGACAAAAATAATTTGCTTAAAAAGTGGGTTAAAGGTTTTTGTAACAATTTTACGGCAGACTTCTTTTACTATTTAACCATTTCAATAAAGGTTGCCACTGTTCGCGATCAGGAAATGTTTTGGAGGGTGCCATTTCGAATATTGTCATACCTCTTTCAGCAGCATAAACATAATTTTGACTGGCACGAAGCAAAGTCATAAACGGGATCCTTTTACCATTTGGTAATTCAAGTTTTTCCAGATAACCTTCAAGTTTTGCTGCAGCTATCGTTCTTTCTCTGACCCTGTTAGCGACGGTCGCAATTTTAATTTTTTTATTAACAGTTTTTTTTCTTATCTTGATTAGATGTTTTAGAAATCTTTCTGCGGCACGCATATCTATAGGAGAAGGCAATATAGGGATAATCATTGTTTGTGCAGCACTAACAATCCTGGCCATCTTCTGGTCGTGAATACTCGCCGGGGTATCCAGTATGAGTATCTCTGTGTCGCCGGGAACAAGCAGTTTGCCCTTCTTCACAGGCACGTGATTAATTGCAGCCAGATGATCAGGGCGTACTTTCAGCCAGTCACTACTGGAACGTTGTGGATCACAATCAGCGAGCGAAACATTCTTGCCTCGCATGGCAAAATAACCGGCAAGATTTGTTGCAATTGTACTTTTGCCACAACCCCCCTTGGGATTGAGGATTAGAATTGTATGCACGTGCTATGTTTCCTTTGTTTAAGGTATTTCAATATGAGTGCTTTGCACAATGCGGCTCATTATACAGTTTTGTTAGTCTTATCCTTTATTTTTCATCAGATCCTGAATCAATGGATTGGTGATCAATTGCATGGCAAAGATCATTTTCCCCGCGGGGACAACAATAGTGTTCGGTTTTGTCATGAATGATCCATCCAGCATTTTCAGCAATTCCGGGAAATCGACTTTTATTTTTTCCTGGTTCCTGATGTGGATGACGACAAAACTTTCATCACTGGTCGGGACTTCAAATGCACCAAATGGATTTGAAGTGTCGACAGTAGGTACGCGCTGGAAATTAATATCAGTTCTGGAGAACTGGGGTGTAATATAATGTGTATAGTCATGCATGCGACTGAGGATTAATTCCGTTGCATCTTCTGGTGAGTAGCCCCTGTATTCCTTGTCACGCTGTATCTTTTGCATCCATTCAAGATTGATGATGGGCGTGACGCCTATTATTAAATCAACATACTGATGAACATTGACGTTGTCAGTGATGACAGCACCATGCAAGCCTTCATAGAAAAGTAAATCTGTCTTTTCCGGTAAATCCTCCCAATCTGTCAGCATGCCGGGTGATGAGCCACGCAATACTGCCTCCGCATCATCATGAATATAATACCTGCGCTTGCCAGTACCGGTTTTTGAATATCCATCAAACAGGCCCTCCAGTTCTTCAAATAAATTTCCCTCGGGCCCAAAATGGGTAATGTTTTTGCCTTCCAGTTCGGCTGCTTTTACAACATCATCCATTTCCTGGCGGTTATAGCGATGGTAGCTGTCACCTTCGACGAATGCGGGGTTGATCCCCTCATGACGGAAGATAATTTCAAAGGCATGTTTGACACTGCTGGTACCGGAACCTGAAGAGCCAGTTACTGCTATGATCGGGTGTTGTTTTGACATTTATTATATATTCCACTTATAGAGTTGCTATTTATTACGATATTGTTGTACGAACATCAAGCTAAATCGCGTTTCCAGGTAGTTTGGGTATACTAGCTTTCAACATGAAAAAATTATTCAGACCTATGATTCTTCAGGAAAAATATTGATGTCAACAAAAGGTAATGATGTGCTTTTATACAAGCGCCTGTTGCTGTATGTGCTGCCTTATTGGCGGATATTTATGATCTCTATTGTCAGTATGCTGGTATTGGCAATCTCTGATCCTGCCATCCCTGCCCTGATCAAACCTATGCTGGATGGGGCTTTCGTTGATAAAGACCCAGCGACGATGAAGTGGGTTCCCATCCTTTTTGTCCTGCTGTTTGCAATCAGGAGCCTGGCGAGCTACGCCAATGGCCTTGCCCTGTATTGGGTCTCGAACAAGCTGGTTATGGATCTGCGGCAGGAAATGTTTGCCAGATTATTATCATTACCCAGCAGCTATTACGATGAATGTTCATCAGGAAGCCTGTTGTCAAAATTTACCTTTGATGTCATTCAAATTAAAGAAGCGGCAACCAATGCAATCACAACCCTGGTGCGTGATTCCCTGGCTATCATTGGACTTTTGGCTTGGATGTTCTATATCGACTGGAAAATGACATTGGTCGCAATGATAAGCGCTCCTTTTATTACATTGGTTATTTTAATTATTCGTAAACGTCTTAGAAAAATGAGTCGCAAGGTTCAGGACTCCATGGCTGATATCAATCATGTTCTGGGCGAATGCATTAACGGACATAAATTAGTTAAATTGTATGACGGCAAAGAACAGGAGATAAACCGTTTCCAGAAAGTTTCCAATGACAATCGCAGATATTCAATGAAATTTGCTATGGCAGCTGTTGCAAGCAGCCCAATGATTCAGCTGATCACAGCGATTTTGATGGCTATCATTATTTATATCGCCATTCAGAACTTGCGCCATGTTGGCATTGCCTTACTCAACATCCCCTTTTCACTGATAGGCGGCATGATCGCGGTTATTTTAATGAATGCCACACTGTCCATAGGTTCTATTATTGGCTTTATTACCTTATTTGGAATTACTGTGCGCAATAGCATTATGCTGCTATCACATTACCAATACCTGGTTGAACAGGAAGGTTTAGCGTGGAATTTAGACACCGCTTTAAAAGGTGCGCAAGAGCGGCTACCCTCTATATTAATGACTGCATTAGTGACAGCGCTGGCAATGGCACCTATTGCATTGAATAGCGATAACCCCGGATTAGAAATCATGGGGCCGATGGCAGCTATCATCATTGGTGGGCTGGTGTCATCAACCCTATTGAATCTACTGCTGTTGCCGCTGATGCTCT
>JAIVVP010000194.1:0-4095 GCA_049189775.1 Gemmatimonadota bacterium
ATCAGTACTGAATACGCGACGACCATCTTTTGTGATGGCCAGGCCCCAGACGCGCTTGCCTACAGGAATACCTTTGATGACTTCAAGTGTGTCCGCATCCATTAACCAGACACTGTTTGAGCGACCCCCGGCAACATAGATGTGTTTTTCGTCTTTACTCAGGATGACATCCTTGGGTTTGCTCTTGGGATCTTCCAACTGTGCCCGTTTCAGAATCTTTGCATTTTCCATATCAATCTTGACGATTTCACCGGTAATTTCTGCGGTGGCATAGGCAATCTTGCTATTGTTTGTAAATACTGCGGCACGTGGACGTGAGCCCACCAGGATGTTATCGGTAATGGTATTTCCGGGCACTGTAATCACATGCAGCATATTGGTTGATTCGCTGGTGATGATGACTTTGCTACCATCTGGCGAGATGGCGACACCTTCTGGCTCAAGCCCTACCTGAATCTCAGCAATCAGCTCGCCAGTCCTGGGGTTGTATACGGTCGCTTTCGCGTCATCTTCATTGGAAATATAGATGTTGCCATTGGGATGAACCGCGAATGTTTCTGGATCAGAACCAGATTCGAATTTTCGTAAAACTTTGAGTGTTTTAGGATCGAATACAGCAATCATATTCTCTTCGCTGACGGCAACGTAGACTTCCGTACCATCTGGAGAAATACCAATACCACGAGGGCGTTCACCAATCGCAATTTCACCTTCGACTTCAAGTGATTGACCGTTGATGACGCTGACTGTATTACCTTTTTCATTGGTGATAAAAATTCTACCTGTTGGTTCCGCATAAACCACTTGTGATGTAAAAGCGCACAAGAATGCCCACGACATAAGCCATGATATTTTTCTGGCTGGAAAATAATGTTTCATAAATGTTCTCCTCAAATGTTCGTTATCTATTGTTATTTTTCGCAGTTTAAAAGGCCCAGGCTATCCAGGGTAGGGGGCTTGGCAACACCACGGACGGGTGCCTCAGCAACAATTTTTCCATCTTCAACAAGAATCATTAATTGCCGTAGCTGGCCTGTCTCACGAAAATTCATATTACTGCCTTTCTGCCCGTCAAAAGAAAGATTTGTTTTCAAATGAGTAAGCATGTGTTTTGCATTACTGATATTTTCTCTGGCAACCGAGTCAGATGTCATTTTTACTGCGGCCCAGCCAGCCCAGGCGTCATCATCCATCGTTTGGCCTTGTTTCTTTTTAAATCGTTTATTCAGATCCCTGGCAGCAAATTTCACAAAATCTCCATGCCATGCCTGTGCTGTTACATTTGAACCTGGTTTCTTTTGATGCCACTGTGCAACGGCATCAGATTTCATTCTTGCACTGGGTATAGTGTGTAGAGCGTTCGCCAAACAGCTTCTTCTCAAACTGTCATCATCAAGCTTGAGATTAAAGACAGCAGTGTCTGGTAGATGGTCACTCATTTTGTTGAACGTTTTTAAATCAACAGCGGTTAACACAGCAATATATTTGCTGTAGTCATGATTGAGTGCAGCAGCAGGGGGGATAATATCCAGTTTGTAATTTTGCCCGAGGAACTGGCCTTGCAGATTTGCTTCATAAAGCCCTTGTTGAACACCAAGCAGGGCGCTTTGATCTTCTTCTCCAACATAAACAAAATCGATTTCAATTGTCTCGGCAGCAACGTAGAAAGAGGCAAAAAACAGGAAATTCAGGCCGAGTAGCAGCATCTTGATGTTTTTCTTTAACATAAACTTATTATCTCTTTTCTTTTAGCTACTTACGATTATTAATTGATGTGTTCGTGAAAGGGTTGAAGTCGTCTACGTCGTTAACCATACACCGTATGACATCAGACTGTAACGTAAATTCAATCCAGAGGGGATAGGAGTTTTACCCTTTATCTGTCATCCCGAATGAATGCTCTTGTTTATTATTTCGAAGATTAAATATGAGGGATCTTGTTATTGATTCAAATGCAAGATCCCTCTCGGTTGATGCTCCCGGCGCAACTCTACCGCCTACATCCATGTAGGCGACCCTGCGGGATTCGGGATGACAGAGAGGTTCCTTCTTATTAAATTCCTGGCTATTAAATTAGACTGGTGTGAGAAAGGCATTAACGGGATGATTGCCATTGTTTGCGGCGACGATAAATGGTTGCACGGTCGATGTTCAGGATCCTTGCTGCCTTGCTGATATTGCCACCAGTCTGAATCAGTGTCTTTCTTATCAGATCGTCTTTATTGTAGCGAAGACTGGCCGGTGTGTTACCGGCACATTTGCCGCTGGTAAAGACAATCGCACAGCCATGTTGTCTCCCATCCATAGCAATGGGCTTTATCGTGCAAGATATGGAATCCGTAATGGCGTTTTGCAGGTTCATTTCACACTCTCTTTCTAGCCCATCCCGGAGACAGGTTTGCACGTCAAGCCAGAGTTCTGGCAGGCTTAGTGTGAATGGGATCTTCACTAAGGTCGGTGAAGAAATATTTAACAGCTCACAGGCATATGAATTGATATCAACAACATAGCCATTTTCGTCGAGTACTAGCGATGCATCATTGGGCCATTTCATGCGAACTTCGCTATAGGCAGTTCGCAGGATTTCACGGGTTTTAAGTTGCCTGACTAATAAATCAGCCTCGATCGATTGCGTAATAGATATTGCCAAAGCCATCGCCTCAACGCAGACTTTGTTTGCCGGGCCGGTAATATCAATACACCCAAGGATTGAACGATTACTCGGATTATGGATGGGTGCGCCATAACATACCCAGGGTTGCCAACCCTGACAGAAGTGCTCTGATCCCATGACGAGTTCCGGGCGGCCAAGAGCCAATGCTGTTCCTATACCGTTTGGACCAACCATATTTTCACTCCAGCCACCACCAGGCCTGAAATTTATTTTTTCCAGGTGATCCTGAACCTGCCTATGACCTACTGAATACAAAATACTCCCGGAGTTATCGGCCAGAACAATGGTGTGTCCTGTGCCCTCAACCGTCTGCGCCATCCTGTCGAGGACATTTTTTCCCGATATGCCCAGGTTTTCATGATGTAGTCTTGCTTCTATTTCTTCGGCAGAAATAACTGAACGGGCACGTTCTTCATGAGGACTAATGGCGAGTTCACGACAACGTAGCCAGCTATCCGCAATGACGGGCCGCAGTCTTTTGCCACTGAGCTTTCCGGTATCAACAAAAGACTCCCATTCATTAGCAACCGCATTTAACGATGCGGAAATGTCATTTTGAATAATGTTTTTTGTTGTTTCCAGGCTTGTCATTGTCGTAATACCACTCCCAGGATTATGGCCAACCGACAACTAATAAACACGTCAATATTTATATAGTTCTATCTGTGAATTGCATCATTGTGAAAGGCTCTGTCGCATTTTGCAACACTTTAGTGTTTATTATTTACAATCAGCGCAAGCTTCTGTTCATGCACTGAATATATTGCTGATCTCCTTATATATTGTGTCTATAATCATTTCATTAACGCTAGTAATTGATGAATTATTTGAAGGTTATTTATTCGTTCAAGGTTGGTCTGATGTTGTAATGTCGCCTGCTTTTGTTGGTAGCCAGGACATTGACCAGAACAACTTAATGTTTAAGCAAATGTTTGAATTACCAGGGGGAAGGATCGAATGCTTAAATCTCTACAGATAGAGCCGGAAAAATGTACCGGTTGCTTGCAGTGTGAAATGGCTTGTTCCTACGAAGCCACAGGGTTATTCAACCCGGCAATATCCAGAATCAAGGTATTTACTTTTCATGAAGAGGGACGATTTGTTCCCTATACATGCACCCAATGTGAAGAAGCCTGGTGTATGCATGCCTGCCCGGTTGAAGCCATTGTGATTAACGAGGCCACAGGGGCAAAAGAGATCCTCGAAGACATTTGCGTGGGCTGCAAAGTCTGCACGGTCGCCTGTCCTTTCGGTACTGTGAATTATATTCATGAGTCGAAAGTAGTCGCCAAATGTAACTTGTGCGGTGGCAATCCTCAATGTGCCATTGCTTGCCCAACTGGTGCAATTACTTATGTCGATGCAGATCATACCGGTTTAGAACGTATGCGCGCACATGCAGCGCAGTCTTAGGAGATAAA
>JAIVVP010000195.1:0-4091 GCA_049189775.1 Gemmatimonadota bacterium
AATACCCGCCATTATTAAAGATGTCACGGATCAGACCGCGATGTGTCTGGGCCTGATCGAGAACATTCAGCGTGAAGATCTGAACCCAATGGACGAAGCGCGTGGACTCTCACGTCTGTTGCAGGAATTCAATATGACCCATGATGCTACCGCCGAAGCGGTCGGCAGGTCGCGTTCATCAGTTTCCAACCTGCTTCGACTACTGGATCTGCATGTGGATGTACAACATTTGCTCGAATCCGGAATGATTGAGATGGGCCACGGCAGGGCGATTCTGGCACTGGATGTCGCTAATCAGACAAAAGTTGCGAGCAAGGTTGTAAAGCAGGGCCTGTCAGTCAGGGCAACAGAACAACTGGTGAAGAGACTGAAAGACAAAGGGGCAAAGTCAAAAGGCAGTAAAAAAACCTCAACTTCATCCAGGCTGGATCCAAACCTGAGAAGCCTGCAGGAAGACCTGTCTGAGCGCCTGGGAGCTGCGGTGTCTATCAAGCATGGCAAGGGTGGTAAGGGGAAACTGGAGATAAACTATAATTCACTGGACGAATTAGACGGGATCCTGAGCAGAATAAAGTAATCACTTGTTTGTGGGTGAGCGGCAACGGCATTTATCAAAAAAAATGTGTTTTATTTACAATCGCCGTTGATCACGCAGGCTTAGCTGACTATAATCAGCCGTCTTACGCTGGGGGGATTCCAGCATTTCAGCTTCAATTTAGGGGCATAGGGTAATTCCGAAGACCAGCATCGATTTTGCTGAATACTCGGAGAAGCAGTGGTTGAGCAGTAATACAGAAATAATAAAAAATAGAACCGCTGCATTTAGATTGGTTTATGTTCAGCTAATCGTTACTGTTGTGATAGTGCTCCTGTCATATACATTTTTCGGGTTAGTCATCGCATATTCTGTCTTATCAGGCAGCACAGTTTATATTTTGCCGAATATTTATTTCGTCAGAAGTGCCCTGAGAAGTGGGGAGTCGCAGACACCACAGACGATATTGAGTCGTTTTTATATCGGCGAAGGTCAGAAGTTTTTATTAACAATGGCAATGTTTGCAATCTGCTTTGCATTAATAAAGCCATTGCACGCGGTTTCATTTTTTGCTGCGTACACACTAATAATGATTATAAATTTGGCTGGATTGGCCATATCTAGCAAAAACTAGAAAAAATTAATTAATAATATTTGAGATAAATTGAATGTCTTCTGAAGGCTTAACTTCTTCTGCATATATAAAGCATCATCTAACCAACCTGACCTATGGGCAGCACGCGGATGGTAGTTGGGGTTTTGCACACAGTGCCGAAGAGATCAAGGAAATGGGATTCTGGGCCTTGCAGGTCGATTCCCTGGCCTGGTCTGCTTTCCTGGCGATGTTCTTTATCTACTTTTTCCATAAAGCAGCCAAACATGCAACCGTTGGCGTCCCTGGTGGCTTACAAAATTTTGTTGAATGGATAGTTGAATTTGTTGATGACAGCGTTCGAGGTTCATTCAGTGCGAAAAATGATTTAGTTGCCCCCATGGCCCTGACAATTTTCTGTTGGGTATTCCTGATGAACCTGATGGATCTGGTGCCGGTGGACTGGTTGCCAATGTTGGCACAACAAGTAGGTCATCATGCCTTTGGCATGGATCCACATCATGTTTATTTCAAGGTGGTCGCAACCACCGATCCAAACATCACCTTCGGTATGGCATTCGCCGTATTCTTTTTGATGATTTATTACAGTATCAAGGTCAAGGGCCTCGGTGGATTCCTTGGGGAATTGGCCTTTCAGCCTTTTGGCAAATTGGGTCTGCCCATTAACCTGGTACTGGAAGGTGTCTCACTCATCGCCAAGCCAATCTCATTATCGTTACGATTGTTCGGTAACATGTACGCAGGCGAAACCATCTTTATATTGATTGCCCTGATGTATAGCGGTGGATTGGGCTTGGGATTATTTGGCGTGTTTTTACAATTAGGTTGGGCAATTTTCCATATCCTGATTATTACCTTACAGGCGTTCATTTTTATGACGTTGACCATTGTTTATATGGAGATGGCGCATACGGAGCACTAGGAAGTTGGCAGGAATTAAATAAGTATTTTTAACAGTTACGTTTTACAAAGTTACAGGAGATAGAAATGGAACAAGCATTATTATTTATCGCAGGCGCACTAATGATGGGTCTAGGTGCCCTTGGCGCAGCTGTAGGCATTGGTATTCTCGGTGGTCGTTTTCTGGAAGGTGCTGCTCGTCAGCCCGAACTGATTCCGATGTTACGCACACAGTTTTTCATCGTTATGGGTCTGGTTGATGCTGTACCGATGATCGCAGTGGGTATCGCATTGTATATACTGTTCGCAGTAGCAGCTTAACTGCCGGTTAGAAATAATAAACTGGATACAGAGGCACTAGCATGAATATTACAGTCACATTATTCGCCCAATCATTCTCATTCTTTCTGTTCGTGGTTTTCACCATGAAGTATGTTTGGCCGCCGATCATGAACGCGCTGAATGAACGCACCAAGAAAATTGCAGACGGTCTGGCTGAAGCAGAAAAGGGTCATCATGAACTTGAGCTTGCAGAGAAAAGATCAGCTGAAATTTTGCGTGAAGGCAAAGAAAAATCCAAGGAGTTCATCGATCTCGGACAAAAACGTCATGATGAGATTGTTGAAGAAGCCAAGGACAATGCCCGTATTGAAGGCGAACGTATTATCACAGCGGCTCGGGGTGCGATAGATCAGGAACGTCAGCAGGCTAAAGATGCATTGCGAGCTGAAGTCTCTGCCCTGGCAATTGCCGGTGCTGAGCAAATATTGATGAGAGAAGTCGATAAAAATGCACATAACGAAGTACTCGATAAAATCAGTGCTGGCTTATAAGTCGATTTAGGATAAGGCGAGACTAATGCAGGAAAAGACAACAATAGCCAGGCCATACGCTCAAGCCGTATTCGAAACGGCGAGTGAAGAAAGCAAGTTGAGCGAGTGGTCAGAGATGTTAGGACTGCTTGATGCAGTTGTGAGCGATGCTCAAATGCAGACAGTACTAACCAACCCGAAACTGGATGCAGCAGCATTGTCAGATTTTGTTCTGGGTGTGTGTGGTGAGTCATTGAATGAGACTGGCAGTAATCTGGTGAACGTACTTGCAGATGCCGGACGACTGGCAATTGTCCCTGAAATAAATAATTTGTTTGAACAACTTCGGGCTGAAGCTGAAGGTGTGATTGAAGTTTCTGTGACATCTGCCTATGAACTGGCAGCAGATCAGCAGGCCGTAATCTCGGAAGCCATGGCAAAACGTCTGGGTAGAAAAGTAGAAATCACCAGCGATGTCGATGCTTCTTTAATCGGTGGTGTGGTAATCCGGGCAGGTGACTCAGTCATTGATGCCTCGGTAAAAGGTCGTCTGAAGGCATTAGCCACGCAGATGACTAATTAATATATTTTTTATAGATAATTTTGAAATTGAATAGCGGTATAACCGAATAAAAATGGTAGATGAGGAATAAGCATGTCCATTAGTGCAACAGAAATCAGTGATCTGATTAAGAAAAAAATTCAGGGTCTGGATCTTGAAACCGAAGCCCGTACCGAAGGTACCGTGGTTAGTTTGAAAGACGGGATTGCAACTATTTATGGCTTAAGTGATGCCATGCAGGGTGAAATGATAGAGTTCCCTGGCAATACCTACGGCCTGGCGTTAAACCTTGAACGCGATTCAGTCGGCGTTGTTATCATGGGCCCATACGAGCATATCTCCGAAGGCGATACGGCCAAATGTACACAACGTATTCTTGAGGTTCCTGTGGGCAGGGAATTACTGGGCCGTGTTGTTGATGCCCTTGGTAACCCGATTGATGGTAAAGGTGATATTGGTTGTTCTGAAACTTCCCCTGTTGAAAAGATTGCCCCCGGGGTTATTGCCAGAAAATCTGTTGACCAGCCGGTTCAAACCGGGCTGAAATCAATTGACTCCATGGTGCCAGTTGGTCGAGGTCAGCGTGAATTAATTATTGGTGATCGCCAGACAGGTAAAACGGCTGTCGCGGTAGATACCATCATCAATCAGAAAGGCACAGGCATTAAG
>JAIVVP010000196.1:0-4060 GCA_049189775.1 Gemmatimonadota bacterium
CCTAATGAAAAATATCTACAGGAAGAATAAAAAGTAAATGAGTTATCAGGTTCTGGCACGTAAATGGCGGCCTAAAACATTTGAAGATATGGTCGGACAAGGCCATGTATTACAGGCGTTGACCAACGCGTTAGATAATGATCGTTTGCATCACGCCTATTTATTTACTGGAACTCGCGGTGTAGGCAAGACGACCCTCGCACGTATTCTGGCCAAATGTCTGAATTGTGAGCAGGGGGTTAGCTCTACTCCTTGCGGTGAATGTTCTGCCTGTGTGAGTATCGATGAAGGTCGTTTTGTTGATCTGATAGAGGTTGATGCGGCCTCAAGGGCCAAGGTCGATGAAACTCGCGATCTTATGGATAACGTTCAATATGCACCCAGTGTTGGCCGTTATAAAGTCTATCTAATCGATGAAGTACATATGTTTTCCGGGCATAGTTTTAATGCACTGTTGAAGACCCTGGAAGAGCCACCTCCGCATGTTAAATTTCTGCTGGCAACAACCGAGTCGAAAAAAATTCCGGTAACAATCCTGTCGCGCTGTTTGCAATTCAACCTAAAGCATTTGAGTCCCGAACAAATTGAAACACAACTCGAGAAAGTCCTTGAATCAGAAGCAGTAGAAAGTGATGCAATATCAAGAAGCCTTATTGCAAAGTCGGCGGATGGCAGTTTGCGTGATGCATTGAGTTTACTGGATCAGGCGATTGCCTATGGTGATGGTCGTTTACAGGAAGCGCAGGTCAGAGCCATGCTGGGAACGATCGATAGCCTGGAGTTGAATGAATTACTTGAGGCCCTGGTATCAGGCGATGCACAGGCTGTGCTTCGGTGTACTGACCATATGGCAGAGCATAATCCAGACTATGATTCGGTGTTGGTGGAGTTACTCTCGATATTCCAGCGGATAGCCATTTGTCAGATTGTTGATAGCGATGATATCGAACAGGATGAAACGATCAATGCGCTGTCACAACGTATTAGTAAAGAAGATGTTCAGTTGTACTATCAAATTGGAGTCATGGGGCGAAAAGATTTACCTGTTGCCCCTGATCCACGTACTGGTTTTGAAATGACTCTGATCAGGATGTTGGCCTTCAGGCCGGCGGCGGTGGCAACGCCTGAAACAATTGCCAGGCCGACGACGAATAAGACAACAAAGATTAAACCAGAAGAGAAAAAGACCGTTGAAACAAGTCAAATCCATGACGATAAACTGCGGGGTAACAAGGCTGTAAGCACTGAATCTGTTCAAGCAGAAGCACCACAGCCAATTGTAACGGAAAAAATTTCTGAGTCTGAAGGTAGTAGTGAAGTCACAGACAACTGGCAATCGATTATTGATGAAATGGCCCTGGTTGGACTGGTCAAGGAATTGGCCGGGCACTGCGCATTAAAAGAACATAGTAAGGACAAGGTGCATCTGGTTTTATCTCCGGATAAAGAGCATCTGCTCAATCAGACACAGAAGGATCGCTTGTCTAATGCACTTGAGATGCGCTTTGGTAAAGGTATACAGCTGAAGATATCTGTAGAAGAACCTGATGCAGAGACCCCTGCACAAAAGAAAGCTCGTGAACAGAGAGAGAGACAGCAAGCTGCAGAATCATCCTTGAAGGAGGATGACAATGTTCGGGCTATGGAAGAAATGTTTGGTGCGACGTTAGATGAGAAATCTATCAGACCCGTATAAATAATATTTTGTGTGAGGTTATAAAAGTATGAAAGGTGGTTTGGGTAACATAATGAAACAGGCGCAACAGATGCAGGAAAATATGCAGAAGGCGCAGGAAGAAATTGCCAATATGGAAGTCACAGGTGAATCAGGTGCAGGTCTGGTCAAGATCACCATGACAGGCAAACATGATGTCAAACATGTAAGCATCGATCCGACCTTATTGGGTGATGATAAGGATATGTTGGAAGACCTGATCGCCGCTGCAGTCAATGATGCAAATCGTCGTGTAGAAAATATGACGCAGGAAAAGATGTCCGGTTTAACTGCAGGAATGAATTTACCTGCCGGGATGAAGTTACCTTTCTAATAATGATTGAATCCCCCAAACTAGCTCACTTGATAGAGACCCTGTGTTGTTTGCCGGGCATAGGTAAAAAATCTGCACAGCGTATTGCTTACCATTTACTGGAAAGAGACAGGGATGGCGCGCGGAAACTTGCAGCTTCTATGAATGATGCCATGGACTCGATAGGTCATTGTCAGCGCTGTCGAACCTTCAGTGAAACAGAAATTTGTCCACTATGCGCAAGTCATAAACGCGATCGTGCTTTATTGTGCGTGGTTGAAAGTCCTGCTGATGTTGCTTCTATAGAGCAATCAGATTTCCGGGGGCTATATTTTGTGCTGATGGGTCATCTTTCACCACTGGATGGTATTGGGCCAGATGAAATTGGTTTGCCTGAGCTGGGCCAGTTGTTTGATGAAGGTGAGATTGAGGAAGTGATCCTGGCGACAAATACCACAGTGGAAGGTGAGGCGACTGCGCATTTTATTGGTGAGATGGTGAGAAAACGTAATCTAAAGGTCACACGTATTGCCCATGGTATCCCTATGGGTGGTGGCCTGGAGTATGTGAATAGCCGAACAATCTCACACGCCATGGCGGGCAGGCGAGAATTGTAGTCTTCTTTAGCAGAAGATCACTCTCCAGTTCCCTCCCAAGGTCGGGACAAGGGTCGAGACGACATCAGCCACCTAATGAAAGCGGACATTTATCAGCATACCTCCATGTATCCTGATAACTGGTTTTTAACTGTTTCTTCTATCTGCCCGGGTTCTTCGTTCTTGTTGAAACCTACGCTCTGGATCATGTGATTCTTCATGGTTCCTACGCATAATTTGTCGCCGATTTCCTGTACTACGACGTTCTGTATCAGTCATACTAATTTCCCCTTCATTTTATTGTTGTTTTAACAATATACCCTGTCGAAGTATAGACCAGAAATTGCATTCAGTGGTGGTCTCAGCCGGTCATTCACCAACGGCCGAAATCCAGATGGATATCATCTTTATTGACATACATCATTTATAGAGAACAGGACTATTTGTACACTGGAAACGGTAGAAAGGCGCGGAGGTGTCTTTTGGGTTTTCAACAACACACTTGGTGATGAGTTATGAATATTTTGAAAAATTTACATTCTGTTGGTCTGTTATTGGTCCTTGTGGTCGTTATCTCGTCAATTGGTGTGCAAGCAGAAGAAGTTCCTGTACGTGGTCCCATTCCTTTCGCTGATTATGATAAGGACAGCGATGGCTTCATCAGTAATGACGAGTTCAACACGGTAAGGGGAGAGCGTATGGCAAAAAGAGCAGCTGAAGGCAAACAGATGCGCCGCGCAGCCAGTGCGCCCGCTTTTTCAGAGTTCGATACAGATGGTGATAATCAACTAACCAGTGATGAACTGGCTGCGGGACAAAAGGCACAAATGGAGAAGCACCGGAGGATGGGTAAGGGTGCGGGAAAGGGAAGACATAAACCTGACTTCTCTGAATTTGATCTGGATGGGGATGGGGTAATAATTGAAAGTGAATTTAATGAAGCACACAGTAAGAGGATAAGTGAGAGAGCAGAAGAAGGTCGTAAGATGAAGAACCTTGGAAAAGCACATTCGTTCTCTGATATCGATACAAACGATGACGGTGAAATTAGCGCAGAGGAATTTACTGCACATCAGTCCCAGTGTCGTAAAAGAAATACACAGTAATAATTTAAAAGAAACAAACCAGATAAGGAAAAAATAATGATCTACCAGGTTTCAGGAGATATTTTGCTCACCCAGGCACAGATGATTGCCCATGGTATCGCCCCCAATGACCCTATGAACCAGGGATTGGCACTTTCACTGCATGAACAATATCCTTCGATGCATAAAGATTTTCACCACTGGTGTCACCAAAGTCACGCGAAACCAGGATCCGCATGGATGTGGGGCAGTTCAAATGGTACGCGCGTTGTTAACCTGGTCACACAAGAGGGTGGATACGAACATGGAGCGCGGCCTGGAAAAGCCACTCTGAAGTATGTGCGGGACAGCC
>JAIVVP010000197.1:0-4057 GCA_049189775.1 Gemmatimonadota bacterium
CAGGCATCCGTAATCCCAAAACCATATTCACTAATATATTCAGCCGGCATCATCTTCTCAACATTGGCGACATCCGCCAGATCCGCTTTGCCAATCTCCCAGCTATAAGGATCATCCGAGGTACGCACTACCGTCGGCATAATAGCGTTGGCACCATCCAGCGCCATCTCAACCGCTGCCTTGCCAAGGGCGTAAGCCTGTTCGACATCAGTTTTTGAGGCAATGTGTCTTGCAGCACGTTGCAGATAATCTGCTACTGCCCAATGATATTTATAACCATGGGCATCCTTGATCATATTCGCGACCACCGGTGCCGCGCCGCCCAGTTGGGCATGACCAAATGAATCACGCGTATCTTGCTCTGCCAGAAACTTTCCATCCGGCCACTGCGCACCTTCAGAAACAACCACCGTACAGTAACCATAACTTTCAACATTCTCTTTCACTTTCGCCAGAAAACGCTGCTGATTGAATTCCACCTCCGGAAACAAGATAACAACGGGAATATCATTATCTTCATCTGCCGCCAGGCCACCTGCAGCGGCAATCCATCCTGCATGACGACCCATCACCTCAATCACGAATACCTTGGTTGAAGTCTTGGCCATGGACAAAACATCGTAGGATGCCTCGCGGGTTGAGATGGCAATATACTTGGCTACCGAACCAAAGCCCGGACAATTATCAGTAATCGGCAGATCATTATCTACCGTTTTCGGAACATGAATTGCCTGTATCGGAAATCCCATCTTTTCTGAAAGTTGTGAGATCTTGTGACAGGTGTCGGCAGAATCACCACCGCCATTATAAAAGAAATAGCCTATATCATGTGCCTTGAAGACTTCGATCAAGCGTTCGTACTCCGCCTTGCTTTCTTCCAGGCCTTTCAGCTTGTAACGACAGGAACCAAAGGCCCCGGATGGTGTATGGCGTAATGCCGCAATTGCCTCATCGGACTCTTTGCCTGTATCTATCAGATCTTCAGTCAGTGCGCCGATAATGCCATTACGCCCCGCATAGACATGCCCAATCCTGTCTGTATGGCTGCGTGCTGTTTGAATCACACCGCAGGCCGTGGCATTGATCACGGAGGTGACCCCGCCTGACTGCGCATAAAATGCATTTTTCCGCTGATTCTTTTCCATTTGGCTCATTGACTACTAACTCCTGAAGACTCTCTTATGATTGAATTATATGGCTATTATTCTTGTGATAGACTCTAAAGACAAATTTATGCCTGAAAACGTGTATTTAATTGAACAGAGCTTGTGAAACAGAAATACGCCTATATTTATGCAAAAGGAACTTGTTAAGCAAAAATACACCCAAGATTACTGTGAAATTTAATTATTACATTCTGATATTCCTGTTGCTGACCAGCAGCATTGTACAGGCCACCGGCTCGCCCGATTTACCTGACATCGGCGATTCAGCTGGTAGTGCCATATCGCCAGATTTTGAACGGCGCCTTGGCAAGGCTTTTATGCGCAGTATCAGACAATACGCAACCGTTGTTGATGACCCGGAAATACAGGGCTATATCGAATCAATTGGCTATCGATTGGCCGCCAATAGTGATGACAATAGTCTGACTTTTTCTTTCTTTGTGGTTGATAGTCCGGATATCAATGCTTTTGCCGCACCTGGGGGGGTCATTGGTATCAATAGTGGCACCATCCTGAGTTCGCGAAATGAAAGTGAACTGGCAGCTGTCATAGCGCATGAAATTAGCCATGTCACGCAGCGGCATATGGCCAGACAATTCGAACACCAGGGGCAATTTAGCCTGGCAAGAACGGCCGCCATGCTTGGTGCAATTTTACTGGCTATTGCGGATCCCCAGGCAGGGGCGGCGGCCCTTGCTGTCGTCACTGGCGCAAGTATTCAAAACCAGATTAACTTTACCCGTGCAAATGAAGAAGAAGCAGACAGCATCGGCATAAAACTCCTCGTACGTTCTGGTTACGACCCGCAAGGCATGCCCGACTTTTTTGAACGCTTACAACAAAAATCAGAATATTATCAGGGCAATGCCCCTGAGTTTCTCAGAACCCACCCACTGACCTCTTCGCGTATCGCTGAGTCAAAGGCCAGGGCAGCAAGGTATAAATCAGTTAATTATACGAACACGCCCGGTTATGAATTTGTGAAGGCAAAACTTGAAGTTAACGGTTACCAAAATGCCAAGGATGCAGTAAAGGAATTCAAGTATCGTTTAACAATTACCCCCGTAGAAGAAAAGGATCCCATCCGCTATGGCTATGTACTGGCATTAACAAATGCCGGGGCCTATCGCCTGGCGCGTGAGCAATTAAAAGCTTTATTAATCAGTGACGAGGATAATATTACCTATCTACTCGCTGCTGCAAGAGTTGAATCATTTGAAGGAGATTACCGTGCAGCTATTGAAATTTTCCATAATGCTTATCAATTGTATCCTGATTACAGGCCGCTGATTTTTGCCTATACAAAAGCCTTACTGGATGCCCGACAACCTAATCAGGCGCGTGAGATATTAAATCACTATCGCCGTCTGCAAAATCCTGACCCTATATTTTATGACTTACTTTCCCAGGCAGAAGCACAAAGTGGATCAATGACAAATTCAGGGATTGCCAAGGCAGAATATTATTATCTGACTGGCAACACCAAACTGGCCATAGACAAGCTTATTCATACACAAAGAAGCGGCACTCTGGACTATTATCAAAGGGAGATCATTACTTCCAGAGTGAGCGAACTGGAATATGAACTTGAGCTGGAAAGAGACCTCCAAATCTAGACAGGCAAAACTTATGTCAACATATAACTTAAAATTATCATCAAGATTATGAACATCAGGCGCAGAACATTTATTTCTTACCTGGCATCAGGTGCTGGCATCATCTTCACCGGGGTCGGTGGTTTATTGAAACCGATCCTTGCCTTTGCCGACTGGAATGTAGATGCATTTAACGCAGAGACAGAGTCAGATGCATTGGCAGAATTTTTTCCAGGACTTGAAGTCACACCCAGTGATGCCATCTCTATCGGTGTGCACGATCTGGTTGAAAATGGTGCTGTGGTACCAATCAAAGTGAACACCGATCTTCCAAATGTTGAATCTATCGCCATCCTGGTTGAAAAAAACCCGAACCCATTGATTGCAAATTTTAACCTGACTCCTGCCTGTGCAGGTTTTGTTGCCACAAGGATTAAAGTAGGTGAACCATCAAACATTACCGCCATTGTTAAATCAGATGGCAAGTTATTCAGCACGACAAAGTTCGTCGAAGTTGTTGAAGGAGGCTGTGGCTGATGGCTTCCGGAATCAGAATAAGAACCTCAACAAAAGATGAGCTGACAACAGTTCAGGCAATCCTCAAACACCCTATGGATACGGGCAATAGCCGCGATCCTGAAACTGGTAATATGATCCCGGCATTTTTTATCGAGGCGGTAACCATATATCACGGTGACAAAGTCATCATGACATGTGACTGGAGTCGTGCCGTTTCAAAAAACCCGTATTTGTCTCTTTCTTTCACAGGCGCAAAAAAAGGCGACACTGTTCGCATCAGTTGGCAAGACAGTAGCGGCAACACAGAATCAAAAGAGGCCGTGATACAATAGCCGTCTAATTTTTTGCTAATGTAATTTCAGGATTTATTCATCCCGATGCGCACCATAGTAAGTTTTTTCATCCTTGTTTTTCTCATCTTGACCTTGAGTCCATTACTGGCCTATCCCATTCACCTGGTGTTAGAGAATTTTGTCGATTTTTCATTTCACAAACTGGTTAAATACACAACACTGGTTTGTGGCCTGATATTCAGTGGCCTGTATTTAAAATACAACCAGATATATTCCAGGGAATCGTTCGGCTTTGGAGTTCAAAAACAGGTTTTCCTGAAAGACTTGCTCCAGGGCTTACTTGCAGGTCTTGTCTTGCTCGGACTCCTGAAAATATTTTTATTGCTGTCTGGTGTTCATCAAATCAAACCAGACCTGGAATACTTCTGGTCAAATCTGTTATTGATTTTTATCAAGGGCATACTGACCGGGCTTGCCGTTGGTT
>JAIVVP010000198.1:0-4006 GCA_049189775.1 Gemmatimonadota bacterium
AAGATGCATGTCTCTCCATCATCAAATGAAAAATGTGTACGTTGCTGGCATCATCGTGAAGATGTTGGTAGTCACGACAAGCATCCGGAATTATGTGGTCGTTGTATTGAGAATGTCGATGGCGAAGGTGAGACCAGACGTTACGCCTAGAATGAGTTTTTACTATGGCTAATTTTCCAATCAGATTAGAAGGTTTGAAGTGGCTGTGGTTGACAGTCCTGATTATTATTTTTGATCTCTGGACAAAAAACCTGGCGAGCCAGCATTTACAGATGCATGTCCCTGTCGCTGTCTTTACAGGTTTTAACCTGACACTGATGCATAATACCGGGGCTGCATTTAGTTTTCTGGGTGATGCTGGCGGTTGGCAACGATGGTTTTTTATATGCCTGACACTCGCAGTTAGTACATTCATCGTGATATGGCTTCATGGTTTAAAGGCCAATCAAAGATGGATGGCCTGTGCACTGGCACTGATTCTCGGTGGTGCGCTGGGTAATCTCTGGGATCGCATAACCTTAGGCTATGTCGTTGATTTTATAGATATTACTCTGAGTTTTTTACCCTGGAGAATATTTAATCCGTGGCCGGCATTTAATGTTGCCGATTCTGCTATTACCATTGGTGCTACAATGTTGATCATTGACGCAATCTGGTTCAGTGATAAGACTGCATAGGGCTTTATAGACAATCTTCGAATAATTTATTGAATTTAATATCAGGTACATAGTAATGAAAATAGTGATGGCTAATCCCCGAGGTTTCTGTGCTGGCGTAGATCGGGCGATAGAGATTGTCGAAAGGGCGTTGGAATTATTTGGTGCGCCCATATATGTTCGACATGAAGTTGTGCATAACAAATATGTTGTGGAAAGATTGCGTATTAAAGGTGCGGTTTTTGTTGAAGAGCTGGATGAAGTTCCGGATGACACGACC
This sequence comes from Gemmatimonadota bacterium, assembly GCA_049189775.1. Taxonomy (GTDB): domain Bacteria; phylum Pseudomonadota; class Gammaproteobacteria; order Eutrophobiales; family Eutrophobiaceae; genus SMWN01. Next base: position 937 of record JAIVVP010000198.1, read on the forward strand.
GTGATTTTCAGTGCGCATGGTGTGGCTAAACTGGTTCGTGAAGAAGCAGCACGCAGAAAGTTGCGGGTTTATGATGCGATTTGCCCATTAGTGACGAAAGTACATATGGAAGTAGGGCATTATCAGGAAGAGGGCAGGGAATGTATCCTGATTGGTCATGAGGGCCACCCGGAAGTTGAAGGAACGTTAGGACAATATCAACCAAAAGATAATTCTGGCGGGATGTATCTGGTTGAATCAGTAGAAGATGTCTGGAGTCTGGAGGTCAAGAACCCTGACTTCCTGGCATTTGTGACACAGACGACCTTATCCATGGATGATACTGCTGAAGTGATCGATGCCTTACGTGAACGTTTCCCAAATATTGATGGGCCTAAAAAAGAAGATATTTGTTATGCAACTCAGAACAGACAGGATGCAGTCAAAAATCTGAGTGCACAGTGTGACCTGATCCTGGTGGTTGGTTCACCCAACAGTTCCAACTCAACACGTCTGATGGAAATCTCTGAAAAAGTCGGTGTGCCCTCCTATTTAATCGACAATGCATCCGAAATTAAAAAGGAATGGCTGGATGGTAAGCAATGTATCGGAGTAACCGCAGGGGCTTCAGCACCGGAAGTATTGGTCGAGGCAGTGATCAATCAGTTAAAAGATTGGGGTGCTGACACAGTTGAAGAAGCGCCAGGCAAACTTGAGAAGGTTGTATTCTCTCTACCCAAGGAACTTGCCAAGATTCAGCATGCTCGACTATAAAATTTCTGAGTTACATACAATTAAAATGGCCTGGGATATACTGAGACCATGAAGTTTAAAGAAAAAGTAATGCTCGCCGCCGAGCAGATTGGGCAAGTGTTGGAAAATCACACAATCAGACCAACCTCACAACGGATTGATATCGCCAGGGTATTGTTGGCAAAGCCCCAACATTTGTCTGCAGACCAGGTATTCGGCCTGGTAAATTCAGAAGATGAGTTGGTCTCCAAAGCCACTGTCTATAACACATTAAATTTGTTTGTGGATAAGGGATTGATAAATCAGGTAGTGGTAGATTCCAGATACATATTCTACGATTCAAATACCGAGTCACATCATCATTTTTATAATGAAGATACAGGTTTATTGCAGGATATTGAGGATGAACAGATGCTGGTTAAGGAGATCCCCAGATTGCCCAAAAACACGGTACAAACGGGTATTGATGTTGTCATTCGAGTAAAAAACCAATCCTGAAAATGTAAGTCGATTCATCGAGGTGATTTGGGTATTCACTCGTAGTGCTTTTTAGACTAAATGCCGAAGTAGCTCAGTTGGTAGAGCAACTGTTTCGTAAATAGTAGGTCGGAGGTTCGAATCCTCTCTTCGGCACCAAAATAACCTGTTGATATCATTAGTTTTAACTCAATATTCAATGCTTACTCTTGTGTGGGATGAACAAGATGAGTTTTTCGGATATTCACCTGCTATTAGTGATCAAGAGATATAAAAAAGGCCCGTATGACAGGGCCTTTTTTAAGTTAGCACATTAAAAACTATTCTATCTAAAATTCGGTGCGCAACATGAGGTACGCGTTTGTATTATCAATATCGTCACGACCAATACTTACATTGACGTTAAAGTCTCCGGAGATACTCTGATTACCAAAGTAACGTACACCAAGAGTGAATACAAATTCATCATCGTCATTTTCAGGTTGCAGAAGGCCGGGGGAGAGAACTATGTCATCCCGTTCGAACTCATTTAGATATTCCAACCCGAAATATGGTGTAAATCCCGACTGATTATCATAGGCAATATTACCTCCAATACGCAGCAGACCGGTTTCAAAATCTTGTCCTGCAAATCCAGCACTTACGGCACCACTACTCTCGGTAAAATCATCCTGATCCTCTTCACCCCAGAGCAACCCAGCGTTTGCACCTAGCAACCAGTTGTTATGCACCCAGAATCCGTTTACATTGCCAGCAATGAAAAATCTGTCGGCATCAAATTCACTTGAAATCGTGCTGCCCGCCGGAACAGCACCAAAACCGAAATTCGGGTCAGCAAATGTTGCTATTCTGGATTGATCATATTCGACAGAAGTGTACCCAGCTGAGGCATCGATGCTGAAATTATTATTGATAAGATAACCAAAATAGCCGGCAATGGTAATCCCGTCCTGATCCTGCTCACCACTATTGAAAAAAGTATCAACATCCGTATCTTCGTATCCAATGGCGATGCCCGCTACCATGTTATCTTGCGGTTGAATATCGGCACCAACAAGGAAAGAGTTGGTGTCTGAGTCATAAGATGTATTAAGGAAGTCATCATCAAGGTTGTTGCGATTGAAGCTGCCCCATACTGAGATATTACTGAACATATCACCAGCATTTAGCCCATGCCTGTTAATCTTTGAATTGGCACTAACCTTGGGACCACCAACCGCCTGGCTACCTTGATTGTTTCCTAGTATGCGCGAGTTAGCAGCGTCTGAGAGCGTACTTGCGTTCAGTCTGAGTTTCACACCCGTACCGTTACTAGGTGTAAAGTTAGTACCGGGATTCCATGCGGTGCACTTATCTCTGATCTGATCCTGTAGTGAAGGATAAGATGAAGCATTCCAATCCAGAATTTGGCATTCGGTGGAAATTTGTTGTGTTGTTTCATTAACACCGGGCGTGGCAAACGCAAGTGTTTGAATAAAATAGATAGTGATTATTAGCCCAATTTTGGCAACGACTCGCATGATGATCCCCCTTCCGTAAAACACTGATCATACTCGCGGCAATTATCCACTCAAATACAGAGTATTACAACGTTTTAGCCGTGTCTGACTTATTACACCACGCCTTTAAATGGCATACGTACTGATTTATTCTAACAATTCCTGACATTTCAGGCTAATTTATCCATGTGATGATTATTTTATGTTTCTCCCTTAAGCTTTTGATTATTTTGGTTAACTATGCATTGAATATTGTTATATGTTTTCTCTCATACAAAATGCATTCATAAGCTGCTCTGATTTTCTGTGTTTAAAGTCCCATTCCTGAGAAAATATCTAGCACTGATTGTATTCACAGTGAC
>JAIVVP010000199.1:0-4005 GCA_049189775.1 Gemmatimonadota bacterium
GCCATAGGGATCGGCATTTTCACTACCGGCTTCGGGATCCGGCATCATGTCCATGCATTGAATTGGTGTCAGGGTCATAGACAGGACCCAACTGACTATCAGTGAAATAGCCACAACCGAAAACAGGCTGGCACAATATTCACCCACACTCTCAACGGATGCGACAATGGGGTAAAAGGCCATGACTGCAACGATGGTTGCACCGAGCAGAGGCATGGACGGTAATGCAGCAGCCTCTATGGCGGCTTTGGTCCTGTCCATTCCCTTGTTTAATCGAATGACAAAGCCATCGGCCACGACTATCGAGTTATCGACCATCATACCCAGGGCAATCACCAGTGCCCCCAGGGACATGCGTTGCAAATCAATTCCCAGCATAGACATGATAATGAAGGTGCCAAGAATTGTGAGTATTAGTGAAGTACCAATTATAAAGCCCATACGCAGCCCCATTGAGACTGCCAGGACAACCAATACGATGGCAACGGCTTGACCGAGGTTGATAAAAAATCCCTTGATGGAGTCATCGACGATATCTGCCTGCCAATGTACTCGTTGCGCCTCGATACCAATGGGGAGATCTTCGATCAGTTCATCCAGGCGCTCGGCAACAAGATTACCCATGGTGACAACATTGGTTCCCGGGATATTACTAATGGCAATCGCGATTGCAGGAACGCCATTGAAGCGCATGATCCTGGCGGGTGGGTCACTATAACCCTGGCTTACAGTTCCAATGTCTCTTATATGAATTAATTCCGAAGTGAATGCAGGTGCTGTCACGGCATTTGAACCTGCAAGATTCTCAGTAGATACATTTTGAAGATTCTCAAACATCGTTCCACGAATGCTTAAATCAGCAATATCTTCAGGGGACTGGAATTCACCCGTCGGTGCAATTCGCAGACGTTTATTCTGTACATCAACGCTACCACTATCGACAACGACATTCTGATAATGCAATGTTGCTTCCAGGTTGGCACTACTCAAGCCTAACTGGCTAAGCTGGGTTTCCGAGGAATCAATGTAGACAACTTTTTTCTGCTCACCCCAGAAGATAACCTTGGCCACACCTTCAACCAGGCTCAGTTCTTTTTTCAGATGCTTGGCATACTCTTCCAGTTCAGCATAGCTAAAGCCATCACCAGTCAGTGCCAGTAGATGACCAAAAACATCACTATAATCATCATTTACGATTGGTCTTTGAACACCTGGCGGCAGGGTTGTTTCCACTTCACGGATCTTGCGTCGAAGTTCGTCCCAGATCTGCGGTATCTCTTTAGTGCTATAGGCGGGGATAATATTGGCCTTGATCAGTGATGTCCCATCACGAGACCAGGACTCAAGATAATCGAGCTGCTTCATTTGCTGAATTGCAAGTTCGATGCGATCCGTTACTTCCAGCTCTACCTCCTCGGCATTGGCACCGGGGTAGTAAGTCGTTATCGACGCAGTCTTGATAGTAAAGTCCGGGTCTTCGAGCTGACCCAGAGAAAAGAATGCCGCAATACCGGCAACAAAAATAAGTACAAAGGCGAAATAGGAAACCGTCTTTTTTTCAATGGCGGCAGCAGTAAGATTCATAATTCTGGATCCTGCAATAGATACGAAGATCCATTGTAGTTATTTACAATAAATTTCACTTCCCGAAAATCAGGCTGATCTACAGCAGTATCCAGAATCATATTATTCCGCCTTTTCTTCCAGGATTCTCACCTCCATCCCTTCACGCAAATTATGCACACCGGCGGTGGCAATCCAGACTCCCGTCTCCAGGCCATCTGTGACCATGATACCGGTATTACTCAACCTGCCCGTGGTCACTTCTTGTTTTGTCACCTGTTTAGATTTTTCATCAATGATCCAGACATAGGTCTTATCAATATCATCTGGAGAAAAAATGGCGCTTACCGGCACCGGCCTACCTTCCGGTAACAGACTGGTATCTTCAGGAGCTTCTCCTGTCGCCTTACCGGCCATCCCCGGCAGGATATTAATATCATCCGGTTGTTCCATGATCAATGTCACAGGATAGGTCCTTGTGGTTCTTGAGGCCTCTTTCCCGATCTCCTTGATCTCGGCCGGAATTTTTCTATCCGGGAAGGCATCAAAGACGACTTCTATATTTATTGCGGCGCCAGCTAATGCGATTAAGTTTTCAGGGATACTGATTATCATTTCGATTTGTGAGTCGTCGACGATTCGAACAACAGCTTGCTTCTGTCGTACATCCTGGAAATTTTCTACATATTTGTTAACAACTATTCCATCAAATGGTGCCTTGAGATGGGTATAACTCAGTCGGTCTTTTTTAGTGGCAACAGAGGCAGTCAGGGCATCCACTTTGGCACGGGCAGAATCCCGAGCCTGTAGTGCATTATCCACAGAAATTTGACTAACAGCACCGGGGTCTGTTTCAAATATACTTTTTATCCTTTTGTAATCTGCCTCGGCACGTTTCATTATCGCAATGGCTTCATTCAACTCTCCCCGTGCACTACGTAGCTCTACCTCATAATCCCGCGGGTCAATGCGGGCAACGACATCACCTGTGCTAACCTCATCGCCAATATCTACCGGTAATGTAATTAATGGGCCTGAAACCCGAAATGATAAATCGATTTCCTGGGTTGCCTTGGCTGTACCTGGAAATTGCCGCTGTCTGAATAGAAGTTCCTCTGTGACCTTCATGGCCATAATCGGTCTGATAATTTTCTTTTCTGCCACCTCTTCTTTTCCACATCCTTGCAGGAAAAAAAGAAAGATAAAAAGGAAACAGCTAATTAATGTTAGAGGTACTCTCTTTTGAGAATTATTAATCATCATGAATATTTTCCAGGTTTTATAATTAGTAGTTTTTTATATCAAGCAATCAAACTACCAATCAATCTTGCGGAATGTTTTGCCTTCTTCGCTCTTGATTTCATCGGCTACGGCTTCTGGTGTTGTTGTATCCAGCAATTCACCCCAGTTTGTGCGCTCTTTCATTACTTCCTTGGTCTCTGCATGCACAAAATCGTTGCCCTGACGAATTTCCCAACCACCACCGAGTGCTACATACATGGCTATCAGGTTGGTAGCAATATCACCTTTACTGGAGGTTAATTGATCTTCCTGTTGTAAAAGAGATTCCTGTGTATCCAAAACGCGTTGGTAATCTGCTACACCGTCACGATATTGTATCAGCGCCAGATCAACCGACCGTTGTGCCGCTTTAACACTGTCGGTTAAATAAAATACCCGTTTTTTTGCCTGAATAAATCCAACCAGGGCATCTTCTACTTCACGCGCAGCTTCCAGAACAACATTTTGATAATTCACCAGGTTTTGTTGCAGGCGAGCATCCTGAACACGTACATTATTCCTGATCCGACCATAGTTGAATATGTCCCAGCTCACCGAGGGACCAAAATTAGCCTGAATACTGTCGGATTCAGCAATATCTCCCAGGTTTACCCCGAAATTATCAGCTGCTGAAAGTCCCACCGAACCGACCAGCGAGAAATGAGGATAGAGATCTGCCTGGGCAATACCGATACGCGCACTTTGTGATGCTGCAGCCAACTCGGCTGTGCGAATATCCGGACGCCGGCGTAATAGTTCTGCCGGTATGCCAATGGCCACCTCAGCCGGTGCGGTAGGGATAACACCCGGACCCTGTAAATATTCATCCAGGTTACTCGGTGGTAAACCCAACAGGATACTCAATGCATTTTTTGATTGTTGCAGGCCTACCTCTATAGATGGAATGGTTGCCTGGGTGCTTAATAAAAGTGTCTTGGCCTGTTGTACGTCGAGTTCAGTGGTTATGCCATTTTCAAACCTGACAGTGGTAATCTCGAGACTGCGTTTCTGAATCTTGACATTACCTTTGGCGATAGCCAGCTGTTCTTCAGCGGTACGAATTAATGTATAGGCATTTGCAACACCCCCGGTCAGACTTACCAGTACATCATCATAATTGGTGATGCTGGCGAGCACATCTGCATCTGCTGCTTCAATACC
>JAIVVP010000200.1:0-3989 GCA_049189775.1 Gemmatimonadota bacterium
ACACGCGAACAGGTGACACAAAGCTCTGGCTTTAATGGTGGTGAAGGCATCTGGTTTCATCAGGATGCCATATTCTTTACCACCAAAGGCGACAATCGCGTTTATGCCTACGATATCAAGAACAATAATCTCAGCATCATATATAACGCCGCACTTTATATATCCCCTGTATTGACCGGGGTTGATAACATCACCTCAAATAAATCAGGAGAATTACTAGTCGCTGAAGATGGCGGTAATTTACAGATCGTTGTCATCAGCAACGATGGAAAAGTAAAACCCTTACTCCAGCTTGTCGGACATGATTATTCGGAGATCACGGGCCCCGCTTTTAGTCCAGATGGTTCGAGGCTCTACTTCAGCTCCCAACGTGGCATAACCGGAAGATCTGAAGCTGGCATCACTTTTGAAATTACCGGTGCTTTTTAAAAAATTTATTAGAGCTTGCTAAAGATCGAGTTCTTTAATCTTCCGCGTCAGCGTGTTCCTTCCCCAACCCAGTAATTTTGCAGCTTCCTGGCGTTTACCTCCGGTGTGCTGAAGTGCTGCCTCGATCATTGTCCGTTCGAATTTCGGTAAGGCTTCTCCTAATAAATCTGCACTACCGTTCTCAATATTTGCACTGGCCCAGCTAAACAATCCGGCTTCCCAATCTGAAAATGATTTTCCAGGTTCTACCGATCCCTGTAACTCAGGTGGCAGATCATCAACATGAATATCCCTGCCCGGCGCCATCACCGTGACCCAACGACAAAAATTCTCCAGCTGCCTGACGTTACCTGTCCACTCTGCATTTAATAAAAATTTCTCTGCCTCAGGTAAAAGAATTTTTGCTTCCGTCTGCAACTCTGCGGCGGCAAGTTTCAGAAAATGAGTGAGTAATTCGATAATATCTTCAGGTCTGTCCCTCAATGGTGGAACATGTACACGTATTACATTCAGGCGGTGCAATAAATCTTCACGAAATGTGCCTTCCTTAACACGCTCTTCAATGGCCTGATGTGTCGCTGCAATAATCCTCACGTCAACCTTGATTGGCGTATGTCCACCCACACGATAAAACTCTCCATCGGCCAGGACACGCAATAGACGGGTTTGCATATCTGCAGGCATATCCCCAATCTCATCCAGAAATAATGTGCCACCATCCGCTTGTTCAAAACGACCCAAGCGCCTGGCAGTCGCACCAGTAAAGGCACCCTTTTCATGTCCAAAAAACTCAGACTCCAGTAAATCTCGCGGAATAGCCGCTGTATTAAGTGCAATAAAAGCTTTGTCTGCGCGTGGACTATGCGTATGCAAGGCCCTGGCAACCAGCTCTTTTCCTGTTCCTGATTCGCCAGTGATCAATACAGTGAAATCAGATCCTGACAATCTTGCAATTGCCCTGAACACTTCCTGCATTGCCGGTGCGGATCCAATTATTTCTGAAACATCATTTGATTCTTTTGTATCTGCTTCGATCAATCCCTGCTGTTTCTCATTGAGTGCACGGTTTACAAGTCCTACTATTTCTTCGACATCGAATGGTTTGGACAGGTACTCAAAGGCACCTTCACGAAAGGCCGATACAGCCCGATCCAGATCTGAATAAGCGGTCATAATAATAACTGGAATATCTGGTACCCGTTGCTTTAGATTTTCCAGTAATGTGATGCCATCCATTTTCTGCATTCTGATATCAGAGATAATGACATCAGGTTGGTCATTATCGAGTTCCGCCAGAATCTGCGTCGGATCTTCAAAACTACGTGGTGTCAGACCATTTTTGGTAAAGGCTTTTTCAAGCACCCACCGGATTGATTTATCATCATCAACGATCCATATGTTTTTTGAATTTTCCATTAATCTTCACTCACTGGTAAGTAAATACTAAAAATTGTTTTGTCATCTTTTCTCTCATAATTGATAAGGCCGCCATGCAAATTTATCAACGACTGGGCGATGGATAAACCAAGCCCTGTTCCCTCTGGACGACCCGTTATCATCGGGTAAAAAACATTCTTTTCTATTTCTGCTGGAATCCCCGGGCCATCATCAATAATATCAATACGTACAACCAGGCGGTGTATGTTTTGGCGAATCGTAAGCTGACGAATGACACGCGTCTGTATGCAAATATGGCCCTTGCCCTCTGTTGCCTGTAATGCATTACGCATGACGTTCAAAAAAACCTGAATAAGCTGTTCACGATCGCCTTTGATCTCTGGCAGGCTTGGATCGTAATCACGTTTAAACTCGGGACAGGCTTCAAACTCTGCCTTGACTAAACTGCAAACATATTCAATGACTTCGTAAATATTTAAATCAACACAATGTAATTGTTGATCACTCGACAACATTCGATCTATAAAATTCCTTAGTCGATCCGCTTCCTGAATAATAATATCTGTATATTCAATTAACTCCCTGGATTCTGACTTGTCTTCCAGCTCGCTTTGTAAAAGTTGTGCTGCTCCACGAATTCCACCTAAGGGGTTTCTTACTTCATGAGCCATACCACGAACCGCTTCTCTTGAGGCATCATGCAACATGAACAAACTTTCATCATCCAGGACACGCTGTAAGGAACGTGCATCCGTTAGTTCAACAATTAGTTCAACGCAGACATCATCTTCAATGACTGGCGTAACGTGGCAATCAACAGTAATTTCCCCATTGTGTGGCAGCTGTATAACCATAGCTCTTTCGGTAAACTGAACATGTGTTTCAAGTGTTCTTTTTAACACCTCATTAAAATCACGCGACCCTGTCAGAATCTCATTCGGTGTCTGCCCTTCCATCTGTCGGGTACTGACAGACAGCAAATTTTCTCCCGCGGCATTAACACAAACGAGTCTTAATTGATCGTCAAACAGCAATACGGCCGTTGCCAGATTGTCATAAACACGTCCTGTAGTTTCTACGGTAAAAGCCATAGATCAATAAACTAGCATAGATACGCACTAATTTGGTGCGTAGTAATACATAAATTTTTTATATTCATCAGTATCTCATTAGTATCCTTATTAATTACAATGACTTATGAGTAAATTAGTCTTTAGCATCAATATCGATGCACTATTACACCATATAGGTGCAAGAAGCAGACCAAGATTAAAGAATCAGGAAAATAAAAAGTGTTAGTTTACGGAGGGTCTATCTAGGACTTGGGCGATTAGGACGGTTCGGGTTTAGAGCAGATGTCCTCTTGATAGTAAATGAAACAGTTGCAGAACTCTTCAGGGATTTACCACCCTTATTGACGACGTCTACCTTAACTGTATGTGTGCCTCTATCAAGATTTGTCATCTGCAATGATGGTGAGCTAGAGTCACCCTGTTTCTTGCCATCCATGTAGAAGATAAAACTGTCTGATTCTCTCAATGCTGGCGTGATCTGAACACTGACATTAACTTCACCTGTATTGCCAGTAAATACATGGTTGTTTTTAGGGTTAACAATTTCCAGTTTTGTATAGTTACCCACATCAGGTTTTTCAGGAGGTGTGTATTTAAAATCATCAGGCCCGGCTGGAATCGTCTGAACCTTGTCTATCCTGATTTTCTCGGCATCCGGGGAATGCCTGTCTGTGTAGGCGATATTACCGTCTGCATCAACCGAGCGATACACCTCGGCAAAAGCCGGGGTCAACAAGGCCAGTGAAATAAAGAATACAAGTAGTCGCATGGGTCTCAGCATAGTCCATATATCCTATCGTCACAATATTTGAGTGATTGAAATGGGATGAAGTTCAATATCGCTGTTCATCCGTGGATATAAGCCGTTCCTGCGCCCACCTCCACAAAGGTTATCGAGCTTCTTGGCAACGCCGCTCTCGGACTCCTGTGCTTCACGGCATCGCCTACATGGATGTAGGCGCTTAGGATTAGTCTGGAACATTAATCCTGAAGGCCATCCTTGGGCTATCACTGCTCCTGCGCATCCATGCGCCCGCAGCATACAGTCCTTCCCTGGACATAATAGAGGCCCGCTAAAAGGGGGCTTTC